>NZ_JAXAVV010000014.1:0-255509 GCF_033949925.1 Lentzea kristufekii | reverse complement strand
CCCTCCTTCAGTGCCAGCAAACTCACCAGGTCGTAAGCCACGTGCGAGGCTGCCACAGAAGTGATGTCCGCGTGGTCGTAGGCGGGCGCCACCTCGACCACGTCCGCCCCCACCAGGTTCAGCCCGCGCAGCCCGCGCACGATCTCCAGCAGTTCCCGCGAGGTCATCCCGCCCGCCTCGGGCGTCCCGGTGCCGGGGGCGTGCGCCGGGTCCAGCACGTCGATGTCGACCGACACGTACAGCGGCCGCGATCCGATCCGCTGCCGCAACGCGTCCACGGTCTCGTCCACGCCCCGCCGCATCACGTCCGACGACGTCACGATGCCGAACCCGAGCCGCCGGTCGTCCTCCAGGTCCTTCTTGCCGTACAACGGTCCGCGCGTGCCGACGTGCGAGATCGCCTCGGTGTCGAGGATGCCGTCCTCGACCGCGCGCCGGAACGGCGTCCCGTGCGTGTACGGCTCGCCGAAGTAGGTGTCCCAGGTGTCGAGGTGCGCGTCGAAGTGCAGCAGCGCCACCGGCCCGTGGATCCGCGAGACCGCCCGCAGCAACGGCAGCGCGATCGTGTGGTCACCGCCGATGGTGACCAGCCGGGTGCCGTCGCGCTGCAGGTCCGAGGCGGCGCCCTCGATCGTCTCGATGGCCTCGCCGATGTGGAACGGGTTGACCGCGATGTCCCCGCCGTCCACGACCTGCAGGCGTTCGAACGGCGACACGTCGAGGCCGGGGTTGTACGGGCGCAGCAGCCGGGACGCCTCCCGCACGGCCGCGGGCGCGAACCGCGCGCCCGGCCGGTACGAGACGCCGGTGTCGAACGGGACTCCCACCACCGCGACGTCCGCGTGGGCCACCTGGTCGAGGCGCGGCAGCCGGGCGAAGGTCGCCGGGCCCGCGTAGCGCGGGACCCGCGAGGAGTCGACGGGGCCGATCATGCGTTCACCAGTTCCTCTTCGGTCGCGTCACCGGCCACCCGGCGGTCCCAGTTCGCGAGCACCGCCGGATCCGTGGCGGGGGTGGCGAGACTGACCACGACGTACGTCACGAAGGACGCGCCGAGGCTGTAGTAGATGGCTTCGTTGGCGTACACGTCCACGAACACCATGAACCCGATCGCCGTCAGCGAGCCGGCCGCCATCGACGCCATCGCGCCGAGCCGGGTGCCGCGCTTCCACACCAGGCCGCCGATGATCGCGACCAGCAGACCGCCGACGAGGATGTTGTAGGCGACGGTCAGCGCGGCCACGACGTCGTTGAGCGCCACCGCGATGGCGATCGCGACGACACCGATCACGAGCGTGAACATCCGGTTGTCGTGCACGTCGGAAGCAGCGTTGCGACCGGCCTCCGCCTTGCGCCGCCAGATGTCGTTGGACGCCACGGTGGCGCAGGCGATGAGGGCGCCGGACGAGGTGGACATCATCGCGGCCAATGCGGCGGCGAGCACGAGTCCGCGCACACCGGTCGGCAGCAGGTTCTCCACGATCGTCGCGAACGCCTCGTCCTTGTTCGCGATGTCCGGGTACAGCGCCTTGCCCGCGAGGCCGATCAGCGCGCCCGCGACGGCGTAGACGAGGCAGTAGAGACCGGACGTGATGCCGCCCCAGGTCGCGACCTGGGGCGACTTGGCGGTGAACACGCGCTGCCAGATGTCCTGGCCGATCAGCAGGCCGAACACGTAGATCAGCAGGTAGGTGACGATCGTGCTGACGCCGATGTTGCCGACCTCGAACATCGCCGGGTCGTTCAGCCGCTGCTGGATGCCGTCGAAGCCGCCCGCGGTGGCGAGGCTGATCGGCAGCAGCAGGAACAGGATGCCGACCGTCTTCACGACGAACTGCACGATGTCGGTGAGCGTGATCGACCACATGCCGCCGAGCACCGAGTACAGCACCACGATGCCGCCACCGATGATCACGCCGACGGACTTCGGCAGTCCGAAGAGGACGTTGAAGATCGTGGAGTACGCGATCGTGGACGTGACGGTGAGCATCAGCGTGTACGCCGCCATCACCAGGCCGGAGACCATGCTGGAGTTGCCGCCGTAGCGGAGGTCGAGCATCTGCGAGACGGTGTAGACCTTCAGCCGGACGATCCGGCGCGCGAAGAGCGCGCTCAGCAGCAGGATGCCGAGACCGATGGCGAACACCATCCAGGCGCCGGAGACGCCGTACTTGTAGCCGAGCCCGACACCGCCGATGGTCGACGCGCCGCCGAGCACGACGGCCGACATGGTGCCGGAGTACATCGTGAAGCCGAGCCTGCGTCCGGCGACCAGGTACTCGCTCTTGCTGGTGGCGCGGCGCATGCCCCACCAGCCCATGCCGATCATGCCGAGCACGTAGGCGGCGATCACCGCGTAGTCGAGAGCCACTGTCGGACCTCCTTGGGTTGCAGGTCACAGTAGGAACGCGTGCTGGCGCCGGTAAGTGGTCGTTGTGCACAATCGGCAGACCATGGTTGTGCAAACCGTCCCGCTGAAGGACCTCGTCGCCCGAGTCGACCTCGGGCTGACCGTCCTGTGTGGAGCCGGCGCGCTGGACCGGCCGGTGCGCTGGGCGCACGTGTCCGAGCTGGAGGACCCGACGCCGTACCTGGTCGGCGAGGAGCTGCTGCTCACGGCCGGCGTGCGGTTCCCGTCCGACGTGCCCGCGTACGTCGCCGGGCTGGTGGCCTCCGGCGTCTCGGCGATCGGCTTCGGCGTCGAGCCGGAGTTCCCGACCGTGCCGTCGTCGCTGGTCGAGGCCTGCGATGCGCAGGGGATGCCGCTGCTGGAGGTGCCGCCGTCGACGCCGTTCCTCGCGGTCTCGCAGGCACTCGGCGCGTTGCTCGCGGAGATCGCCGTGCGGGAGCAGCGGATGCTCGCCGACAGCCAGCGCGCGCTGACCCGTGCCGCGACCCGCGTCCGTCCTGTCGAGTCGGTGCTGACGACGCTCGCGGTGGTGCTGAACTGCCGGGCCGACCTGGTGGATCCGGCCTCGGCGCCGCAGGACGTCGCCTCGCTCGCCGCACGGGTGTCGTCCGGCCGGGGACCCCGTTCGGCCTCGGCCCAGGTGGGTGAAGACCACGTCACGCTCGACCCCGTCGAGTCCGCGGTGCTGGTCGTGCGACGGGGGACACCGCTGTCGCCCGCCGAACGGGCCGTCGTCGCGGTGGCGCTGGCGTTGCTCGGGCTGCTGCGCCGGGACCTGGAGAGCGAACGCGGCCAGATCGCCCGGCTCGCCGCCTCGGCCTTGCTGCGGTCACAGGTGTCCGAAGTGGACGGTGTGCTCGGTCCCGGTCCCCACCGGGTGGTGGCGGGACGGTCGCGGGCCGACTACGACGTGCTGGCGCAGCGGTACGGGCCGCTGGTCTCGGTGCGGGACGGCGGTTTCCTGGCGCTGGTGGCGTCGGGGGTGGAGGTGTCGGGGCCGGTCGGGGTCTCGTCGCCGGTCGCGGAGACCGGTGTGGAGCGCGCCGTGGACGAAGCCACGGCGTTGCTCGCGCGCGCCCTGGCCACCGGCGAGCCCGCCCTCCCGGCGTCCGGCCTGTCCTCCCTGGTGGACCCGGTCGCCGCCGGGGAGTTCGCCCGCCGCGAGCTCGCGGCGCTCCTCGGACGCCCCGAACTGATCGACACGCTGAGGGCCTGGCTCGCCCAGCACGGCAGCTGGGACCGGGCCGCGACGGTGCTCGGCGTGCACCGCAACAGCGTCCGGCACCGGATCGCCCACGTCGAACGGCTGCTCGGCCGTGATCTTGGAACGGCCGACGCGCGAACCGCTCTCTGGCTCGCGCTGGCGTGGCTCGATTAATTCCTTTGCGGCAGGTGTGCGCTCTCGGTCATCATTGTTCACATGATCCGAGCAGATGAATGGGCCGGAGCGCCCTCCAAGCTTTGACCTGCTAGTTCACTTTCTTCTATTTCTACGAGCATTTTGTGTCAATGCTCGTTCTCGGCGTGTTCGTCTAGTGGTCAGGACGTCGGATTCTCAATCCGGAAACACGGGTTCGATCCCCGTACGCGCTACGTGGCCCGGTCTTCGTGGGGTGGACCGGGCCCTCCCGCGAGAGGGTCCATGTCAGACGGACCCAAAGAATCTTCGAAAACTTCGCCCGAATGGTCTAGGCGCCAGTTACGCTCTGCGAATGGCTGCGGTCCCCGCCTTCGCACGCTACGAGGTCGACGTACGTCGGCCGAACGCCGCGCGCATCCATGACTTCTACCTCGGCGGCGCGCACAACTACGCCGCCGACCGCGCGTTCGCCAAGCAGGCCGTCCGGATCGACCCGGAACTGCCGCTCGTGACCCGCGCTCAGCGCACGTTCCTGCGTCACGCCGTCCGCCACTGCTGGGCGGCGGGCGTGCGCCAGTTCCTCGACCTCGGCTCGGGCATCCCGACGTGCGGTGCCACGCACCAGACACTGCCGGACGCCAGGGTCGTCTACGTGGACTCGGACCCGGTGACGGTCGCGTTCTCCCGCGGGCTGCTGCGCGGTGAACCGCGGGCGTGCGCGATCGAGGCCGACCTGCGCCGCCCGGACCAGGTGCTGCGCCATCCGGGCGTGGTGTCCCACCTCGACCTGCGTGAGCCGTACGCGGTGCTGATGGTCGACGTCCTGAGGTACGTCGACGACGCCACCGGGCCCGGCCGCGTCGTGCGCCGCTACCGGCACGCGCTGCCCGCAGGCGGGTTCCTGGTGGTGTCGCACCCGACGCCGGTCGAGCAGCTCATGGAAGGCCTGTCGATCGAGGCACCGGCCGTGGTGCCCGGCGCGTACGCGGGCATCGGCCGCAAAGGCCCGCGCTAGTAGGGCGTCGCGGCTTAGTTGTGCTCTGCTGAGTCGGGCAGGGCAGGGCACGCGGCTGGGCGGTCTGGCCACTCGTTGCCGAAGCCCCGGATGGTCGCGCTCTCACGTGGGTCGCCGCCGAGTTGGCGGTAGAAAACTGCTGGCGCAAACGTTTGCTGATCACCCCAACTGCCGCCAACTGTGCAGGTGGCAGCGGCGAGAGCGCGATCTTCATGATCGAAGCGCGGTCACCGACCGGCATCACTCCCACCGTCACCATCCCAAGAGATCGCTGTGACGCTCTACCGGGGCCGCCGGGCCGGACGTTTGGTCCTTGTGAGGCCGGGGTAGTCCGCCGAGCGACAAGACGGAGCCTGGAGGGCGTCATGACCCACCGCATCAAGGTCGCCGGTCTTCAGCCGGTGCAGGTGCTGGCCGGACTGGCCGGCATCGCGTTCATCGTGTTCGGCGTCGTGGGCTTCACCCGCACCGGGATCGGCGACTGGGCCACCCAGTCGTTCGTGCTCGGGTTCTCCGTGAACCCGTTGCACAACCTGGTGATGGTGGCCGTCGGCGTGCTCGGTCTGCTCACGGCTCTCGGTTCGGGCCTCGCGCGGATGTACGGCTGGCTGCTGTTCGCCGGCTTCGCCGCGCTCTTCGTGTGGGACCTGATGATCACCGGGATCCTCGCCCAGAACCCGGCCGAGCAGTACGGCAACCCGTTGGCGGTCAACGTCAACGACAACTGGCTGCACCTCGGCATCGCGCTGTTCGGTCTGCTGCTCGCGGTCATGCCCGCGCGCCGCAAGCTGATCGAGGACGAGGAGCCGGTGCTGCCGGAGCCCCGCTCGGAGGCGTTCCGCGACGAGCGGGACGGATCGCCGCGGGTCGAGCAGATGGACCCGACCGTCAGCACCTCGCCGATCACCGAGCCGATCCCGGCCGGACGGCGGCACGAGGAGCCGATCACCCAGCAGCAGGCCGCGGTCGATCCCAAGACGGAGCGGGTGAGCAAGGACAAGATCAAGCACTGACCTGGGGGAGCACCAGCCCCTGTTCGGCACAGACGCGCCGTGAGAGCCCACATGCGGCTCTCACGGCGCGTCTGTTTCGATGTCGCGATGCCTTCCGAGTTGCTGACCGACGAAGTGCTGATCACGTGGGGAACGGCGGCCGCCGCGTTCCTGGCCGTCGCGTTGCACGGGATCTGGCGGGTCACCCGCAACGTCATCACCATCGCCCACGAGGGCGGGCACGCCCTGCTCGCCGTGCTGACCGGACGGCGGCTGAGCGGGATCAAGCTGCACTCCGACACGTCCGGGCTCACCGTGTCGCGCGGCAAGCCCCGCGGGCCGGGAATGGTGCTGACCGCGGTGGCCGGGTACGTCGCGCCGTCCCTGCTCGGGTTCGGCGCGGCCGTGCTGATCACCAACGAGCAGATCCAGCTGATGCTGTGGATCAGCATCGGGTTCCTCGCCGCGATGCTCGTCATGATCCGCAACGTGTTCGGCGTGCTGTCCATCATCATCACGGGCGGCGTGTTCTTCTTCGTCTCCTTCTACGCCTCCGCCGAGGTCCGGGACGCGGCCGCGTACGTGTTCGCCTGGTTCCTGTTGCTGGGCGGTGTCCGGCCCGTGTGGGAGCTGCAGGTCAAGCGGTGGCGCCGGCAGGCCCCCCGCTCGGACGCCGACCAGCTCGCCTGGCTGACCGGGGTGCCCGCGCTGGGGTGGGTGACGTTCTTCGGGGCGATCAGCATCGCCGCGCTCGTCGGCGGCGGGGCGCTGTTGCTCGGGCGGTGGTGAACGGAGTTTGCCGCGGGTGAAATACTCGGGTGAACAAGCCAGCGGTCGAGAGGTGGGTTCAGTGCTGCGTGGGGATGTCGGGCTCGAACTGGGCCAGCGGGTCGCGCGGGCGTTGCGCGTCGCCCTGGACGTGGACATCACCGCCGAGGAAGCGCTGATCCGACCGTCCAACCGAGACGGTGCCGACTACCAGTGCAACGTCGCGATGAGCCTCGCGAAGAAGGTCGGCAGGAACCCGCGCGAGGTCGCCGGCCTCATCGTGGAGCACCTGGACGCCCAGGACGCGGTCGAGACGGCGGAGATCGCCGGCCCCGGCTTCATCAACCTGACGCTGCGCCGCGAGTGGCTGGAGGCCGAGGCCGCGAAGCTCCTCGCGGACGACCGCCTCGGCGTGCCCGCGACCGACGAGCCCCGCCGGATCGCGATCGACTACAGCAGCCCCAACGTGGCCAAGGAGATGCACGTCGGGCACCTGCGCTCGACGATCATCGGCGACGCGTTCTGCCGCCTGCTCACCTTCGCCGGGCACGAGGTCATCCCGCACAACCACCTCGGTGACTGGGGCACCCCGTTCGGCATGCTCATCGAGCACCTGACGGACGAGGGCCACGGGGCCGACCACGAGATCAGCGACCTCAACGCGTTCTACCAGCAGGCGCGCCAGAAGTTCGACAACGAGCCGGGCTTCGCGGACCGCGCACGGCGCCGCGTGGTGCTGCTGCAGGGCGGCGACGAGGCGACGCTGAAGCTGTGGCACGAGCTGGTGGGCGAGTCGCAGCGGCACTTCAACCAGGTCTACGAACTGCTCGGCATCGGCCTGACGGCCGAGGACAACTACGGCGAGAGCTTCTACAACCCGTACCTCGCGGACACGATCACCGAGCTGCAGCAGAAGGGTCTCATCGAGACCAGCGACGGCGCGCTGTGCGTGTTCCCGCCGGGGTTCACCAACCGCGAGGGCGACCGGCTGCCGCTGATCGTGCGCAAGAGCGACGGCGGTTACGGCTACGCCACCACCGACTTCGCGACCGTGCGGTACTGGGTGCGGGAGCGCAAGGTCGACGACCTGATCTACGTCGTGGGCACGCCGCAGGCCCAGCACTTCCAGATGATCTTCGCCACCTCGAAGCAGGCCGGGTGGCTCGACGACGCGCACACCGCCGTGCACACCGGGTTCGGCACGATCCTCGGGTCCGACGGCAAGACGATCCGGACGCGGGCCGGCGGCACGATCAAGCTGATCGACCTCCTCACCGAGGCGATCGAGAACTCGTACCAGGTGATGCCGGAAACGTCCGAAGTGGAGGGTGAGGAGAAGGCCGCACTCGCCCGCACGCTCGGACTCGGCGCGGTGAAGTACGCGGACCTCTCCAACGACCGGGAGAAGGACTACGTCTTCACCTGGGAGAAGATGCTCGCCAAGACCGGCGACACGTCGGTGTACATCCAGTACGCGAACGCGCGCATCCTGTCGATCGTCCGCAAGGTCGGGCGTGAGGCGTCCCAGGACGCGCCGCTGGTGCTGCGGGAGCAGGCCGAGCGGGACCTCGCGTTGAAGCTGCTGCAGCTGCCCACGGCGATCCAGGCGGCCATCGACGAGCTCGCGCCGCACAAGCTCACGACCTACCTGTTCGAGACGGCGACGGCGTTCTCCACCTTCTACAACCACTGCCCGGTGGCGACGGCGGAGACGCGGGAGTTGCAGGATTCGCGCCTGCACCTGCTCACGCTGACGTCGCGAGTGCTCACGCTGGGCCTGTCCCTGCTGGGTATTGGCGCACCCGAAAGGCTGTAACGGGTTTATCCCTGGTCAGACCGAGGTACGCAGTGATCGCAACTCTTTCCCCTAGTCCTCAGGGAGTCGCGATGACCTGCACCACTCGTCTGCCCAAGCCGGTCACCGAGGTGTGGGACTGGCAGATGGACGGCCTGTGCCGCGGCGAGAACAGTGCGATCTTCTTCCACCCCGACAACGAACGCGGCTACGCGCGGGCAGCGCGTGAGGACAAGGCGAAGGCGATCTGCGGGCATTGCCCCGTGCTCGAACGATGCCGGGCCCACGCGCTCGAGGCTCAGGAGCCGTACGGCGTGTGGGGCGGCATGGGGGAGGACGAACGGCGCCAGATCGTCAACGCGGCCCGGCGCCGTGTTCGTGCCTACTCCTCCAGCACGTCCCGCAGCTGACGCAACGTCTTCGCGAGCAACCGCGAGACGTGCATCTGGGAGATGCCGACCTTCTGCGCGATCTGCGTCTGGGTCATGTTGCCGAAGAAGCGCATGACCACGATCTTGCGTTCGCGCTCCGGCAGCTTCTCCAGCAACGGGTGCAGCGCCTCGCGTTGCTCGATCATCGCGATCTCGGGGTCTTCCTCGCCGATGGTCGAGCCCAGCGAGATCGACGAGTCCTCCGACATGAGCATGTCGTCGAGGGACGCGCTCTGGTAAGCGTTCCCGGCCGCGAGGCCCTCGTGGATCTCCTCGCGTGACAGGCCCAGGTGCTCGGCCAGTTCCGACGGCGTCGGGGCACGACCGAGTGACTGGGACAGCCGCGAGGTGCCCGCGTTGATCGCCAGGTGCAGCTCCTTGAGCCGCCTCGGCATCCGCACCGACCAGCTGGAGTCGCGGAAGTACTTCCGGACCTCACCCATGATCGTCGGCACCGCGAACGACAGGAAGTCGCTGCCGCGTTCGGGGTCGAACCTGTCCACCGCGTTGATCAGGCCGACCGTCGCGACCTGCACCAGGTCCTCGTGCGGTTCACCGCGGTGGCCGAATCTGCGGGCGATGTGCTGGGCGACCGGGAGGTGTTCGGTGACGAGCCTGTCCCGCAACGTCTCGCGCGCCGGGCCGTCAGGCGTCCCGGCGAGCTCGGCGAACAGCGGCGCCAGGTGGTCGTAGTCACCCGACCGGGCCTTCTTCTCCTCGGTCTTGGTCGCCTCTTCCGATCCGGTCACGCATCCACCGCCCCTGCCGTGGACTTCACGAGGTTGATGTGGACCAGGAACCCTTCGCTCTCCTCGACTCGCGTCTGCACGGAGTCGACGAGCGCGGTCAGCACCCGCCAGCCGAAGCTGGCCTCGTCGGGACCTGCCGCGGACTTCGCGGAGATCTTCGCCGCGACGTGGACGGCGCCCTTGTCGTCCACCGCGAAGTGGCAGCTGAGCACGGCGTCCTGCGCCGCCAGCGTGATCAGCGTGGAACAGGTCTCGTCCACGGCGAGCTTCAGGTCCTCGATCGAGTCGAGGTCGAAGTCCTGCCGCATCGCGATGTCCGCCGCGACCGCACGCACGATGGACAGCTGCGTGGGATCCGCCGCCATCCGGAGCTCGACGCCTGACAATTGAGTCACAGCCACCTCGTAGTCCGTTCTGCTTAGGGACGGCATGTCATTGCCGTACCCGAATCGATCTCATTTCACACGTGTACTGACTGGGCGCCCAGGGAAGTCACCTGCTGAAGGCAACCAACCGGAGGAGCGCTGTGCTTGTGCACGAAGATTTCCTGGCCCTCCGATTCCCGGCGGACGCGCACGAGGTGGCGCCTGTGCGGCACCAGCTCCGCGAATGGCTGCACGGTGCCGGTTTCGGTGAGGACGAAGCGAGCGATCTCGTCCTCGCGGTGAGCGAGGCGGTCAACAACTCGGTGGAGCACGCCTATCCGGGGGCCGCGAGCGGCACCGTGGAGGTGCGTGCCCACTGCGAACTCGACGGCTCCGCCCACGTGGACGTCACCGACCACGGGCAGTGGCGCGTGCCGCCTCCGGCGATGACCATGCGCGGCCGGGGTTTCCTGCTCATGCGGGAAAGCGTGGACGACGTCGAGATCCACCGCAGGGCGAGCGGCACGACCGTGCGCCTGCGGCGGGCCCGTTCGCCCGTCCTGCCCGTGGCCAGAGCGGCGCCTGAATGCGACGTCCAGATCCACGAGACCTCCTCCGGCGTAGTAGCGGTCGTGCGCGGGAACGTGCCTGTCGAGGCAGGTCCGTCGCTGCGCCGCACGCTCACCACGGCGGCGCGTGGGGGCACCGTGCCGTTGACCGTCGAGCTCAGCGGGCTCGGCGTGGAGAAGGGCGGGGTCGAGCAGGCCCTCCACGACGTCGCCGAGGCGCTCAGCGCGGCGGGCAACCGACTCGTCGTCCGCAGGCGCTAGGCCAGGGCGGAGTCGACGGAGTCGTGCAGGCTGAAGACCTCGCCGAGCCCGGTCGCCTCCAACGGACGCGTCACGGCCCGCGCCTTCGCCACGACCTTGAGCGTGGCCTCCTCCTGCTGCGCCCGCCTCGCGGCCTCGACGAGCACGGCCAGTCCGGCGGAACCGAGGAACGTCACACCGGTCATGTCGACGACGAAGACGCCACCGTCGCCGAGACCGTTGACGAGGGCGTCGCGCAACGACGGCGCGGACACCATGTCGACCTCACCGGAGACGGCGAGGACGGTGACTCCGGGCGCCGGCTGCCGCACCTTCAGCTCGATCTGCTCCGCACGCGGATCCTGCACAGTCACCGAAGTACTTCCTCTCGAATACAGGAAGCCGCCACGCAGCGGCCCCGATGCGGCTGGTGGCTCAACCGCTGCGGACACCACCGTACGGGAGTGGCCGCTCTACAGGACAGGTCGAGACGTCCATACCCGGACAATGGTCGGTTCAAACGCGTAGCGCGTCCCACACTCTTCGCGCGACCTCGAAAGCGGCAGGCGGGGGCTCGACGACTTCCTCCGCGCTGTCCTCCAGCGTCCCACCGACGACCAGCACCAGCGCGGTGGCCACGTCCCGCAGTTTCACGTTGGCGCGCTGGCTGGCTCGCACGAGCAGTTCGAACGCCTCGCCGGGCGTGCACGGCCGTGCTCCCATGACCAGGCCCTTCGCCTGTTCGATGTAACGGCGGTGCTGCACCATCCGCACCATCTGGTCCGCGCGCAGCACCTCGCCCGAGCAGAACTCGACGACCGCGGCCGCCGTCGCCACGAGCGGCTCGATCTCCTCGATCGCCTTGAGGTCCTCGACCTGGGGCGCGTGCGACAGGTAGACGGTCAGCACGACCGGCCCGCTGTCGCCCCAGCTGCCCGGCACGGCGACGACGTGCGTGCCGCCGACCTCCCCGGACACCTGCCGTTCGTCGCGTGAGGCGTCGACGAGCGGCCCGGCACCGGCGCTGAGCTGCTCGGCGTCCAGTTCGACCGCGGCCCCGATGGAGCGCAGCAACGTGCCGTCCGGCCACACGCTCAGGCCGACGCCCTCGCAGCCGTCGAGCCGCGAGCACAGGTGGTCCATCAACCGGGAGATGAGCTCCGCACCGAATTTCACCTGGTTCACGCCATGAGGTTAGGCCCTGCCGATCCCGGACGGACGGTGTGCGGTCATCGGCGTACGACGAACGGTTGCGCAGGCAAGGACCTCGTCATCCGTCGCGCTTCGGGCCCGAACAGCTCGGCGCGCGGTTTGATCCAGTTAACGCTAAGGACCCAAACAGGACACGTGTTCTGAACCACAGTCGGTCAGAATTCGTTCTCAGGGATAACGCCGGAGCCCCGGTGCGCGACATCCCTGATGTCACGGAGGGACTGAAATGAGAACCGCCATGGAAACCCAGCCGCAGCAGGACGCAGAGTCCGATTCCGCGCTGCCGACCACGCCGTGCAGCGTGGTGTGGAGCCGGGGTCACGCCTACGTGCTCGAGGGTTTCCGCGCCCGCTGGGTGGGTCGCGACGACCGGGGCCGTCCGCACGCCATCAGCGGCGCGGAGATGCAGCGCCGCGGCTGGACGTTCACCCGGACAGCCTGAGCGCCACCCCGCAAGAACGAACGATCCGCATACCCGCGACCAGTCGCACAGCGTGCCGTGACGCCATCCGGCAGCCCTTGCGCAGTCACTCGTTTAGAGTGCGGGTGTGCGTGATCCGGCTGATCGCCTGCTGACGATTCCGAACCTGCTCAGCGTGCTGCGGCTGGCCGGTGTTCCGCTTTTCCTGTACCTGTTGCTCGGACCCCGCGAAGACGGCTGGGCGCTGCTCATCCTCATGTTCGCGGGGTTCTCCGACTGGCTCGACGGCAAGCTCGCGCGCTGGCTCAACCAGATGAGCAACCTCGGCGCGCTGCTCGATCCCGCGGCCGACCGCCTCTACGTGTTCTGCACGTTGCTGGCGTTCGTGATCAGGGACATCGTGCCGCTCTGGGTCGCCCTCGTGCTGGTCGGGCGAGAGGTCGTCGTCGGCATCTGCCTGCTGATCCTGCGGCAACGCGGCTGGGGCACGTTCGAGGTGACGTACCTGGGCAAGGCCGCGACCTTCAACCTGCTCTACGCCTTCCCTCTGCTGCTGATCGCGCAGGGCGACTCGGCGTGGGCGCAGGTCGCCCAGCCGGTCGCCTACGCGTTCACGGTCTGGGGCGGAGCCCTCTACCTGTGGTCGGCGCTGCTGTACGTCTACCAGTTCTTCCTGGCCCTGCGGGTCACACCTCGCACGGTCGCGTGAAAAGATCACCCCATACAGGTTCAGCACGAGGAGCGCAGTCAGTTGATTCCCGAGGAGCTTCGTTACACCGAGGAGCACGAGTGGATCGCCAGCACAGGCGAGAACACGGTGCGCGTCGGCATCACCGACTACGCCCAGGAACAGCTCGGTGACGTCGTCTTCGTCCAGCTGCCCGAGGTCGGTCACACCGTGGCGGCGGGTGACACGTTCGGCGAGGTGGAGTCCACCAAGAGCGTGTCCGACCTCTACTCGCCGCTCGACGGCGAGGTGACCGCCATCAACGACGCGTTGGTCCAGTCGCCGGACGCCGTCAACACCGATCCGTACGGCGAGGGCTGGATGGTCGAGATCAGGCTGAACGACCCCGAGGCGCTGGAAGGCCTGCTGGACGCGGACGCGTACAAGGCGTTGGTGGAGAAGGAGTGACGTCGATCTTTCGCCGGATCTTCGGCCGGAAGGGGAGCCGCGCTGAAGGCGGTGACCCCAACGCGATAGGTTTTACCGGAAGTGACGGATCCAGCAGCAGGAGGAGAGCTCAGGTGAGCACGAACGACGGCCCAGGCGTTCCGCCGGAGCAGTCCCCGGAGCGGACCTCCGTCTTCCGGGCGGACTTCCTCCAGGAGATGGAAGGCGGCGCCGAGGCGCCCGCACAGGAGCCGGCCGTTGCCGGTGTTGACGCCCTTCCCGCCGGTTCCGCGCTGCTCGTGGTGAAGCGCGGCCCGAACGCCGGTTCCCGGTTCTTGCTGGACCGCGACACGACGAGCGCCGGGCGCCACCCCGACAGCGACATCTTCCTGGACGACGTGACGGTCTCGCGCCGGCACGCCGAGTTCCGCCGGGAGAGCGGCGAGTTCGTCGTCATCGACGTCGGCAGCCTCAACGGCACCTACGTCAACCGTGAGCCGGTCGACCAGGCCGTCCTCGCGAACGGCGACGAGGTCCAGATCGGCAAGTTCCGCCTCGTCTTCCTGACGGGTCCTGGCTCCGCGGGAGCCTGACGCGTGACGGCCGGGCGGCCACAACGCGGGGCCTCGAGCATCGGAGCTGTGCTCGCACAGCTTCGGCCCGAGTTCCCCGACGTCACCATCTCCAAGATCCGCTTCCTGGAAGCGGAGGGGCTGGTCCGCCCGGCACGCACCGCCTCCGGCTACCGCCAGTTCAGCGTGGCGGACGTCGAGAGGTTGCGGTTCGTGCTGTCCGCACAACGCGACAGGTACTTGCCGCTCAAGGTGATCCGCGAGCAGCTCGACGCCACCCCGGTGGACTCGGGCTCGATCTCGCGGCTCGAACTGCTGGCCCAGACCGGTTTCAGCGCGGAACAGCTGGTCCAGCTGGAACGCGACGGCCTGCTGCGCCCCGGCCCCGGCGGCCGCTTCACCACCGACGACGTCACCGCGCTCCGCACGATCCGGACGATGACCGGACTCGGCGTCGAGCGCGAGCACCTGCGCGCGGTCCGCGCGGCAGCGGATCACGAGGTGGTTCTGCTGAAGTCGTTCTCAGATTCCGAGACGGTCCGGGAATTGGCCGGCCTCTTCACCTCGTTGCACTCGTTGTTGGTGCGAGCGGGCTTGCGGCAGTCCTGATCAGTCGGTGGAGTGTGCCTTCTTGATCACGATCTGCCCGCAACAATTGAGCACTCGGCCCGCTTGGCGGGTAGCGTCGGAGAGGTACGCCGGGGGATGCTCGGGTGTGAAACCGGGTCGTCCCCGAACGGATTAGAGGGAGGCGAGGCCCGATGAGCGAAATGCGTGTCGTCGGCGTGCGGGTGGAGCTGCCCCAGAACCAGCCGATCCTTCTTCTGCGCGAAACCGAGGGCGAGCGGTACCTGCCCATCTGGATCGGCAGCGTTGAAGCCACGGCGATCGCGCTGGAGCAGCAGGGCGTTCGTCCTGCTCGACCGCTCACCCACGACCTCCTCAAGGACGTCATCGGGGCGCTGGGGCGCAACCTCGAACAGGTCCGGATCACCGACCTGCAGGAGGGCACGTTCTTCGCGGAGCTGGTGTTCGACGGCGACGTGCGGGTCTCCGCGCGGCCTTCGGACTCGGTGGCGCTGGCGTTGCGCGTCGGTGTGCCGATCCACGCCGAGGAGTCCGTGCTGGCCGAGGCGGGCCTGATCATCCCGGACGAGCAGGAGGACGAGGTGGAGAAGTTCCGCGAGTTCCTCGACTCCGTCTCCCCCGAGGACTTCCGCGGCGCGGACACGTAGACACGGCGGGGGTGCGGACGCCTGAGTTTTCAGGGTGTCGCACTCCGTCCCGTGCAGACGTGAGGGCAGTTCGTTTGGACGTCCCTCGATTGGACTACTTACGGTCGCATTGATCGCTAAACGATCACTAAACGTCACCTGAACGTGCTCGTTCGGGTGAGGGTATGACTCTCTACCTCAGGTTGAGGGTCGCATCTCCCCGCGCGTCGCGTTGACCTGCCATCGGACCGGTCTTACCGTCGAACTCGAGTGGACGTCGCTGCTTCGCGGAAGTGGACGCGGCGGCTTGACGGTCATGAGTTTCGTGGCCGTTCCGAGGGGAGGCAGGCGTGGTCGAGGAAGCGCCCTTGAGGGCCGAATCCGGGCTGCAGGGTGAACTGTTCCCGGACTCCTCGCTGCCGGACGAGCTCGTCGGTTACCGAGGACCCGCGGCATGTCAGATCGCGGGCATCACGTACCGGCAGCTCGACTACTGGGCAAGGACCGGTCTGGTCGCGCCGACGATAAGGATGGCGCACGGCTCCGGCAGCCAGCGGTTGTACTCCTTCAAGGACATCCTGGTGCTCAAGGTCGTGAAGCGGCTGCTGGACACCGGTGTCTCCTTGCAGAACATCAGGGTCGCGGTCGACCACCTGCGCCGCCGCGGCGTGCAGGACCTGGCGAAGATCACGCTCTTCTCCGACGGCACCACCGTCTACGAGTGCACCTCGCCCGAAGAGGTCGTCGACCTGCTGCAGGGCGGCCAGGGCGTGTTCGGCATCGCGGTCAGCGGTGCGATGCGGGAGATCTCCGGCACGATCCACGAGTTCCCGGCCGAACGTGCGGACGGCGTCGAGATCGCCCCGATGACCGAGGACGAGCTGACCCGCCGGCGTCGCGAGCGCGCCACCGGCTGACCGGCCTGATGATCGTGGCCGACTGGCGCTGGTGAGTGGCCGGTCGGCGGAAGCGCCCGGATCTTGTTGTTCCCTAGCGTTTCCGGCATGACGATCACCCCCTCCTATCAGGTCGTGAAGGTGCTGGAAGCGGCGGCGCAGCGCGCGGTCCGGCTGGAGTTCGGCTTCCTCGGCACCGAGAACCTGCTGATCTCGCTGATCGACACCGTCGGACCCGGCCGCAAGCTCGGCGTGAAGTCGCTGCGGGCCCAGGCGATGGCGCGGGGGCACGAGCACTGGGCGGACGTCGACGGTGGCGTCGTTCCCGAGGCTCATCCGGACGTCACGGCGTTGATGAACGTCGCCTGCGACCGCCTCCTCCTCGAGACCGTGCCGCCCGTCAGCCGCGCTCTGGAGGAGTGTCTGCTCGCGGCGGTCGCACGGGCCGGCGACGGCGTGCTGACCACGACCCACCTCTCGCTCGCGTTGCTGGAACAGGGTTCCGGACGTGCCGCCGACCTGTTCGTGCTGCGCGGAGTCGACGTCGAGGCGGTGGCCGCCGCGGTGCGGGCCGATGCCACGCGGCCCTACGCGGAGATCGAGGAAGCGCCCGCCGTGCGGTTGCTGCGCAAGGCGGGAGCACTTGAGGGGGACTCCGGCGGCGGGTACGTGCGCTGGCTGCTGCGCTGGGTCGCGCGCGGCCAGGGGCTGGGCGGGCCGGTGCTGACCGTCGTGCGCAACGAGGCCGGACGGCTGGCCGTGGCCGCGAGGCGAGAGGTGTCGTCCCGCGATCTGGTGGAGGCGGTGGTGTCGGTCGACCGCCAGTTGGAGGTGGCGGGCAGGAGGCTGAAGCCGGAGTTCGAGTCGGGCGGGGCGGCGGCGTTGCGCGAGGCGGGAATCGACCTGGCAGCGTTGCCCGTCAGCGGCGGCAAGGTGGAGCGTGCGGTGGAACGGGCGAAGCTCGTCGCGGCCCGTCGCGGCGACGCCGTCGTGGGCACCACGCATCTGCTCGTGGCGTTGCGCGACGACCCCGCGGACCCGGTCGCCGGGGCGCTCGCCGGTCTTCGGACTGAGATGTAGGTCGCGTCCCTAGGGACTACCTGAGCTGCCTGCGGGTATTCTTCTCGGGTAGTCGCTGAACTCTGGCGGGAGAGACCGGGCCCCGAGCCCGGCGCCGAAGGAGCAAGTCCCTCCCCGGGAACCTCTCAGGCATCCAGGACCGCCGAGCGAGACGCCTCTGGAAAGTGGATCACCAGGTGTTTTCTGGCGATCCCGCCGACGGTGAAAGCCCATCCTGACCGGTGGGTGAACCTCTCAGGCGCCCCTCGGGGTACGGACAGAGCGGGGAGGGCACCAGGACACGTGTGCCCGCAGCCCCCGGAGGCGTTTGATGACGCAGGACTCTGTTAATACCGACCCCCAGCAGGGGGCCCACCCCCTCCGGATTCCGCTCGCCGCTCTCGAGCACGGCACCCCGTTCGCCGACCGGCACGTGGGTCCGCGCCCCGCCGAACTCGCGCGCATCCTCGACGTCATCGGCGTCGGTTCGCTCGAGGAGCTGGCGCAGCACGCGGTGCCTTCGTCCATTCACGAGCGCGACCTCGTGCTGGACCTGCCCGCCCCGGCCACCGAGACCGAGGCGCTGGCCGAGCTCCGTGAGCTCGCCTCGCAGAACCGCCCGATGACGCAGATGATCGGCCTCGGCTACTACGACACCGTGACGCCGGGCGTGATCCTGCGCAACGTGCTCGAGTCGCCCGCCTGGTACACCGCGTACACGCCGTACCAGCCGGAGATCTCGCAGGGGCGCCTCGAAGCGCTGCTGAACTTCCAGACCATGGTCGGCGACCTGACGGGCCTGCCGGTCGCGAACGCGTCCATGCTGGACGAGTCGACCGCCGCCGCCGAGGCGATGACGCTGGTGCGCCGCGCCGGCAAGTCCAAGTCGAACAAGTTCGTCATCGACGCCGACACGCTGCCGCAGACGCTGGCCGTCATCGAGACGCGCGCCGAGCCGCTGGGCATCGAGATCGTCGTCGCGGACCTGTCGCAGGGCATCGAGGGACTGGGCCTGGGTGGCGACTTCTTCGGCGTGCTGCTGTCGTACCCCGGCGCGTCCGGTGTGGTGCGCGACCAGGCCGCGTTGATCGAGGAGATCCACGCCGCCGGCGCCCAGGCCGTCGTCGTCGCCGACCTGCTGGCGCTGACGCTGCTGCGCGCGCCGGGTGAGATCGGCGCGGACGTCGTCATCGGCACCACGCAGCGCTTCGGCGTGCCGATCGGCTTCGGTGGCCCGCACGCCGGCTACATGGCCGTCCGGTCCGGTCTGGAGCGTCAGCTGCCCGGCCGTCTCGTCGGTGTCTCCGTCGACGCCGACGGCTCGCTGGCCTACCGCCTGGCCCTGCAGACGCGCGAGCAGCACATCCGCCGCGAGAAGGCCACGTCGAACATCTGCACCGCGCAGGTGCTGCTGGCCGTGATCGCGTCCATGTACGCCGTCTACCACGGTCCCGAGGGCCTGCGTTCGATCGCGACCCGCGTGCACCGCCTGGCCACCGTGCTCGCCACGGGCCTGTGCGAGGCCGGGCTCGACGTCGTGCACGGCGAGTTCTTCGACACCGTCCAGGTGCGCGTCGAGGGCCAGGCCGCCGCTGTCGTCGAGAAGGCGCGCGAGGCCGGCATCAACCTCCGCAAGGTCGACGACGACGTCGTGGCAATCGCTTGCGACGAGAAGACGACGCGTGCGCACATCGTCGCGGTGTGGGAGGCCTTCGGTGTCACGGGGTCCGATGTGGACGCCATCGACGCCGACACCGCCGACGGCATCCCGGCCGACCTGCGCCGCACCTCGGACTACCTGACCCACCCGGTCTTCCACGCGCACCGCTCCGAGACCGCGCTGCTGCGCTACCTGCGCGCGTTGTCCGACAAGGACGTCGCCCTGGACCGCAGCATGATCCCGCTCGGCTCCTGCACGATGAAGCTGAACGCCACCGCGGAGATGGAGTCCATCACGTGGCCGGAGTTCTCGACGCTGCACCCGTTCGCGCCGGTCGAGGACGCCAAGGGCCTGCTGAAGATCGTCTCGGACCTGGAGGCCTGGCTCGCCGAGGTCACCGGCTACGACGCGGTGTCGCTGCAGCCCAACGCCGGTTCGCAGGGTGAGTTCGCGGGCCTGCTCGCGATCCGCGCCTACCACCGCGCGAACGGCAACGCCGACCGCGACGTCTGCCTGATCCCGTCGTCCGCCCACGGCACCAACGCCGCGTCCGCCGTCATGGCCGGTATGCGCGTCGTCGTCGTGAAGTGCGACGACAAGGGCAACATCGACATGGGCCATCTGCGCACCACGGTCGCCGAGCACGCCGACGACCTCGCCGCGATCATGATCACCTACCCGTCGACGCACGGCGTGTACGAGGACACCGTCCGCGAGGTCTGCGGCCTGGTCCACGACGCGGGCGGTCAGGTGTACGTCGACGGCGCGAACCTCAACGCGTTGATCGGCCTGGCCCGCTACGGCAAGTTCGGCTCGGACGTCTCGCACCTGAACCTGCACAAGACGTTCTGCATCCCGCACGGCGGCGGTGGCCCCGGCGTCGGCCCGATCGGTGTGAAGTCCCACCTCGCCCCGTTCCTGCCGAACCACCCGCTGCAGCCGACCGCGGGACCGGCCACCGGTGTCGGCCCGATCTCGGGCGCCCCGTGGGGTTCCGCGTCGATCCTGCCGATCTCGTGGGCGTACGTGCGCATGATGGGCGGCGACGGCCTGCGCCGCGCGACCCTGACCGCCGTGGCGGCCGCGAACTACGTGGCCCGCCGCCTCGACGAGCACTACCCGGTCCTCTACACCGGCGAGGGCGGCTTCGTGGCCCACGAGTGCATCCTCGACCTGCGCCCGATCACCAAGGCCACCGGCGTGACGGTGGACGACGTGGCCAAGCGCCTCGCCGACTACGGCCTGCACGCCCCGACGATGTCGTTCCCGGTCGCCGGCACCCTGATGGTCGAGCCGACCGAGTCCGAGGACCTGGCCGAGATCGACAGGTTCATCGACGCCATGATCGCCATCAAGCGCGAGATCGACCGCGTCGGCGCCGGCGAGTGGCCCGTCGAGGACAACCCGCTGCGCAACGCCCCGCACACCGCGGCCTGCGTGACCGTCGGCGAGTGGAACCACCCGTACACCCGCGAGGAGGCCGTGTACCCGGCCGGTACCGGTGCTCCGAAGATCTGGCCGCCGGTCCGCCGCATCGATGGTGCGAAGGGCGACCGCAACCTGGTCTGCTCCTGCCCGCCGCTCGAGGCGTACAGCAACTAGGGCTCAGGAGGAACGGGCGCACTCGGGGGTGCGCCCGTTTTTCATGCTCCGACAGGGCAGGCGTCGTCGCCGCAGTTCTCGTCGGCGCCGATGCCCGGCTGGTTCAGGTCGTGCTCGAACGCGAAGTGGAAGCAGTCGGGGTGCATCCGCTCGAACAGCTCGAAGTCTTCCTTCTCCAGCTCCACCGTCTCGCCGCACCGCTGACACGTCTGTTCATCTGACACGGTCAGATCGTCTCACCCGCGCCGCGCGAACAGGACCGCCCCGTCCTCGCCGAGCAGCCACTGCGCCTCGACGGTGAACCCGGCCGCCCGCAGCCACTCCGCGACCCGCTCGGGCCGTCGCAGGTGGACGTGCACGCGCATCGGATGCCCGCCGTAGCCCTGCGTCTTCAGCCGCGTCTCGTCGCCGACGTGGAAACCCAGCTGCAGCAACCCGTCCGGCCGCAGCGCTTCCCGGAAGTGGCCGAACACCGCGGGCACTTCGTCATCGGGTACGTGGATCAGCGACCACCAGGCGATGATCCCGCCGACCGCCTCGGGGAGCGGTTCGGTCATCGACCCCACCTCGAACCGCAGCCCGGGGTGGTTCCGCCGGGCCAGCGCGATCATCGCGGGGGAGAGGTCGATCCCGAACACGTCCACGCCCAGTCCGTCGAGGAGCGCGGTGATGGTGCCCGGCCCGCAGCCGACGTCCGCGACGGGCCCGCGCACCTCCTCGGCGAACAACCGCAGCGCCGCCCGCAGGTGCGGGAGGCCGCCCAGGAGGTCGCGCGTCTGGTCGGCGTAGCTGACCGCGACCGTGTCGTAGGAGTCGCGCGTGTCCGTCAGCCAGTCGCTCACGCCGAGAGAACCTACTCCTCGAACGGCTCCGGCCGGTGCCGTCCGGACAACGCCAGCGCGGCGATCCAGACGTCCGGATCGCCGTCCCAGTCCAGTGCCTTGATCTGGTCGGCCGACCGCCGCCCGCCGATGGCCCGCATCAGCTCGAACGACGTCGTCCGCAGCGTCCCGGCGGGCTCGCCGTGCCCGAGCACCCGGTCGCCGTGCTCCAGCGTGATCCGCAACGCCGGCACGTCGTTGTCCCGCATCCGCTGGTCGAGCTGCTGCAACGGCTTCACCAGCGCCGCCCGCACCTCGACGCCGTCCCGCTCGCCCGGAACCTTCAGCGCCGCACGGAGGTCGTGCTCGTGCGCGATCACCTCGGCCACGAGGACCGGTCCCATCGGCGTGTCGAACAGCGGCCGGGCCAGTTCCAGGTTCGCGTCCCACTCGGCGAAGGCGTCGGCCAGCGAGTTGTCGCGGCGGTCGCGCACCTGCCGTTCGCCCCACTCGCCCGACTCGACACCGTCGAACCGGCGGTCCGCGAAGTCGCGCAGACCGCCGGCGAGGTGCGCCACCACGTCCTTGACCGACCAGCCGGGCGTCGCCGGCACGGGCGTCTGGGGATCGGCGCCGGACACCAGCGCGGTGATCCGTGCCTTGGCCGCGTCGTAGAGAGGGGCGTTGGTCATCGTCAGACCTCGTACTCCAGGGTGTAGGTGCCGCTGCCATCCTCCGCCCAGTCCACCGTCACCGCACCTCGCGCGTTCAGGTACTTCCCGGTGCCGTCGACGATCTCGATGGCTGCCTCCACAGAGGACCGGTAGGCGCCGACGTGCCGCAGCACCAGCGTTCCCTCGTCCGTCGTGATCTCCTCGATCGCGGTCGTCCACGCCACGTCGTCGCCGTAGTACATGAGGTACCGGCAGCTCCCGACGCCGCTGACGTCACCCGCGTAGGTGAACTGGACGTGCGCCTCGGTGAGCTTGCGTCCCTCGACCTCCTGGTAGGCCCGGCCGTCCCAGGTCTTCTCGTCCCAGCTCTTCACATCGATGGTTCCCGTTGCCTTCATGCGGACCACTCTGCTGGCAATTCCTGACAGATCGTGTCAGGTTCATCCCGTGAAATCCGGCAGACTCCTCCAGGTCCTCCTGCTCCTGCAGTCCAGGGGCCGGATGACGGCCGACGAACTGGCGTCCGAGCTGGAGGTCTCGCCGCGCACGATCTACCGCGACGTCGAGGCCCTCTCCGCTTCCGGCATCCCGATCTACGCCGACCGCGGCCCGGCGGGTGGCTACCAGCTGGTCGACGGCTACCGCACCCGGCTGACCGGCCTGACGACCGACGAGGCGCAGTCGCTGTTCCTCGCGGGCCTTCCCGGACCCGCAGAGGCGCTGGGCCTGGGGGAGTTCGCGGCCGCGGCCCAGCTCAAGCTCCTCGCCGCCCTGCCGACGGAGCTGCGGTCCCGTGCCGAGCAGATCCGCCAGCGCTTCCACCTCGACACCCCGACGTGGTTCCGCGGCGACGAACCCACCGAGCACCTCGCCACCATCGCCGACGCCGTCTGGGAGCAGCGCAGGATCCGCATGACCTACCTGCGCTGGGGCAACCAGACCGTCGAGCGCGAGGTGGACCCGTACGGGCTCGTGCTGAAGGCCGGCACCTGGTACTTCGTCGGCAGCGGCCGCACCTACCGCGTCTCGCGCGTGCTCACGCTCCAGGCCACACCGGAGTCGTTCGAGCGGCCCGGCGACTTCGACCTCGCGCGGTTCTGGGCCGAGTGGTCGGAGCAGTTCGAGGCCCGCATGTACGGCGAACGCGTCACGGTCCGCATGACGCGCTCCGGACTGGACAAGACCCAGTACCTGCTCAGCGGCCATCAGGCCCGCGTCATTCGAGACGCGGCACCCGAACCGGGAGAGGAGTTCGGCTTCCCGACCGAGTCGCACCGGCACGCTGTCGCTGACCTGCTCAAATTCGGTGCGGACGTGGAAGTCCTGGCACCGGACGAGCTACGACACGAGCTCGTCAGGACGATCGAGGCGATGCAGGACGTCTACAACGATGCGAAGCTACGCGCATGGTTCCGCTGATTGCGTTGAACAACGGAGTACGGATCCCTCAACTCGGCTTCGGCGTCTACCAGGTGCCGGAGGACCAGGTGGCCGGTGCCGTCACGACGGCGATCGAGGCCGGCTACCGCAGCATCGACACCGCCGCGGCCTACGGCAACGAGTCCGGCGTCGGCGACGCGATCGCCGGCGTGCCCGGCCTGTTCATCACGACCAAGCTGTGGAACACCGACCAGGGCCACGACGCCACGCTGCGCGCGTTCGACGAGAGCATGCGCCGCCTGCGCCTCGACGTGCTCGACCTCTACCTCATCCACTGGCCGACACCCCGGCGCGACCTCTACGCCGACACGTGGCGCGCCATGGAGAAGCTCTACGCCGACGGACGCGTGCGCGCGATCGGCGTCTCGAACTTCCACACGCCGCACCTGCAGCGCCTGTTCGACGAGTTCCCGACCACCCCGGCGGTGAACCAGATCGAGCTGCATCCGTTCCTGCAGCAGGAAGAGATGCGCAAGGTGCATGTGACGCACCGCATCGTCACCGAGGCGTGGTCACCGCTGGCGCAGGGCGGCGCGTTGCTGCGAGAGCCCGACATCGCGGGTCTCGCCGAGAAGTACGGCAAGACCCCGGCCCAGATCGTGCTGCGCTGGCACGTCCAGATCGGCAACGTCGTGATCCCGAAGTCCGTCACGCCGTACCGGATCAAGGAGAACATCGACATCTTCGACTTCGAGCTGGCCCAGGACGACATGCTCGTGATCACCGAGCTCGACAACGGGACCCGCACCGGTCCGGACCCCGACCGCTTCAACGCCGCCTGAGCGACCGGTCGCGCTCGGTCAGGCCTTCGTCGACAGCACCTGACCGAGCGCCGCCTCCACGCCGTCCACGTTCTCCACCACCGACACCGACCCGCCGGTCGTCTGCGCGATGTCCGTCAGCGCCGACTTGTCCACCTCGCCGCCGATGGCGATGAAGCTGACCGGCAGGTCCGTCCCGTGCAGCTGCGCCTTGAGCGCCGCCAGGTCGATCCCGCCGTCCGAGGTGCCGTCGGTGATCACCACGACCCGGTTGACCCGCCCGGCCACGAACCCGTCGTGCGCCGTCTCGTAGCAGGCCGCCAGCGCGGTGTAGAGCTGCGAGCCGTCCGCGGTCTTGAGCGCGTCGATCGACCTGCGCAACGCGTCGCGCTTCTCGCTGACGGGACCGGTGGCGACGAGTTGCTTGTGCGGCTTCGACCCGTCGAGGTCGCGGGCGAACTCCCACAGCCCGAACGACCCCGACACCGACCTGTCGACCTGGCCGCGCAGGGCCGCCTTCACCTTGTCCAGCCTGGGTTTCATCGACGTCGACACGTCCGCCAGCACGGTGACGACCTGCCCGCCGCGGTCCGCCGACGCCCAGGCGGAGGAGATCTGCTGCGTGGTCGTCGCGTCGGCGGCGACCAGGTTCTCCGTGACGGAAGACCAGGACACGCCCGGCGAAGGCGATGGACGGTCCTGAGTGGACTCCACCCGCAGCCCGCCGCGCGCCAGGATCGCCTGCTGCGGGGTTTCGGTCATGAAGTCGCGGAACGCCTGCGCCGCACGCACTTCCGCCTCGCCGACCTCGCTGCCGCCCAGCGCGACGTACGGGAAGTCCGCCACCGGAGCCGGTCCGGCGGGCAGCACGCCCACCAGCGGCTTCGACGGGGCCTCCTTGCCCGTGTTGTGCTTGAACAGGTCCACTTCGGACACCGGCGTGGCCGAGAAGCCCGCCGCGTTGACCGTCGCGCTGTCACCCAGGCGCCGCAACGCGTCCCGCGTCGTCGGCGGAACCTCCGGCGGCACCGTGGCGGCGAGCTTGGACAGCGCGGCCTTCGCGGCATCCGATCCGAGCGACTCCGCGGTGACCGGGCCCTTGCCGCCGGCCAGCGCCGCCTGGATCGCGAGCGCGGACGACGTGTTCGCGGACGGGTCGGGCATCGCGACGCTGAACCGGCCCCAGGGCTGGCCGAACTTGTCCCAGTTCGTCACCTCGGGCATGTCCGACCAGCGGAAGTCCTTCAGCACCGGCGCGGCGGCCTCGGGAGCCGCGAGCAGCACCGGCGACGTGCCGACGGACTTCGGCGCCGAGCCGACGAGCTTCGCGTTCAGCGCGGACAGCCGGTTCGCCCAGAGCGTCGAGTCGGGCAGCCACGCGTGCGGCCGCTTGCCGAGCTTCTGCTCGTCCCAGGTCGTCGTCAGGCCTTCCAGCACCGCGGAGGAGTCCGCGGAAGTCACTTCGATCGCGATGCAGTGGTCGTACACAACGGGCCGTGTCGCGCTGTACGCGCGTGCGACGTCCCTCACGGCTTCCGCGACGCTGGGCGTCACGGAGACGCGCAGCACTGAGTCACCCTCGCTGCAGTTCTGGGCCAAGGCCTGTGAGCGCTTGTCGAGCACTCCACCGGCCCACGACAAGGCGAGCCAGCTGAGGCCAAGCAGCACCACGAGCACGACGATGAGCACGGGCCACTTGGCGATTCCGCGCTTCACCTTCGCCCGCAGAGCGCGGTGTCGAGACATCGATCCCTCACAACTACTCAGCGGCCCCCGACGACCGCCAATCACGCTAACAGGTGAACTTCGTCAGCGAAGTGAAGTCACTCCACGTATCGACTGGCAAACGAAGATGAGCCGTTCTCGCAACGGTCGTGCCCGCTCAGCGAACTCGGCCTGCCGCCGCACGTACTCCGCGCGCCCCTCCGGCGTCTCGATCCGCACCGGGGAGTACCCGAGCCCGGCCAGGTCGTACGGGGAGGCCTGCATGTCGAGTTCGCGCACGTCAGCGGCCAGTTCGAAGCAGTCGCCGACGAGGTCGGACGGCGTCGCCGGCTCCATTTTGTAAGCCCACTTGAACAGGTCCATGTTCGCGTGCAGGCACCCGGGCTGTTCGTTCAGCAACTGTTCGTCGCGAGTGGGCTGCAGAGCGTTATGCGGCCGAGCGGGTCGCGTGAAGAACCGGAACGCGTCGAAGTGCCCGCACTGGATCCGGCTCGCCTCGACCACCTGGTCGGTGCCGTCGCTGCCCAGCCGGAGCGGCCACGCGTTGTGCCGGACCTCCTCGGGCTGCTGCCGGTAGACCATCGCCCACTCGTGCAGCCCGAAGCAGCCGAGTCGCGCGGGCCGGCTCAGCGTCGCCGCGAGCAGCCCCTGCACGAATTCCAGCGTCTTCGCCCGCTGCTCCACGAAGCTCTCGACGTCGAGCGTGATGCCCTCAGGCGTGGCTTTGTAGTGCGGAAACTCCAGGTACTCGGCCGCGTCCTCGAGAACGACGCCCGGCCCCGGATGCCAGCGTTCGAGCCGCACGGGCCGATGGCTGTAGTAGGTGAAGAGGAAGTCCATGACCGGGTGCTTCTCTTTGCGAAGCTTCCGCTCCTGATGCGGCCCGGTGAACCGGCGCATGCGCGCGACGTGCGAGTCGCGCAGTTCGTGCCATTCGGCTCGGGACAGGACCTCCACGGGCGATTACCGTACGCGCATGGTGAAGAGCCAGGCCTCCACGGTCGCCCAGTACCTCGCCGAACTGCCTGATGAGCAGCGTGCCGAGGTCGAGGCTGTGCGCGACGTCATCCTCGCCAACCTCCCCGACGGCTACGTGGAGGCCATGGACTGGGGCCTGATCACGTACGCGGTGCCGCTGGAGGTGAGTGGCCCGACCTACAGCAAGAAGCCGCTTCTCTACGTCGCCCTCGGCGCCCAGAAGCGCTACTGCTCCGTCTACCTGACCACGGTGATGGAGGAGTTCGAGGAGTCGTTCCGCGCGAGGTGGGCTGCTTCTGGCAAGAAGCTCGACATGGGCAAGGCCTGCGTGCGCTTCACACGGGCCTCGGACCTGGCCCTGGACATCATCGGCGCCGAGGTGGCGCGCCTGCCGGTGACCGAGTTCGTCGACTGGCACGCCGAGAACAGGGCTAAAGCGGCGGCACGAGCCCGGTGAACGTCCGCGCGCCGTTGCAGTGCGGGCACTCCCGCCCGTTGTCGACGGTCCGCGGCGCACCGCCGATGATCGCGAGCGTCGGCGCGGCGATGTAACTCGCACCCCCGCACAGGTGGCACACCGTGCGCGGCTCGGGCGTGACGGCGAAGAGGTCGTCCGGGTCTTCCTCGTCCTCGAAGTCGTCGTCCTCGGCGAACTCGTCCTCGTCGTCCTCACTCATGCCGCCCAACTTAGTGGGTCAGCTCCGCCGCACGAGTGAGTGACTCGGATGTGGCTTCCTCGCCGCACGCGGCGCACACCACCCGTGGCTCCAGCACGGCGCCGCACGAGTGCTCCCACACGAGGGGGAGGGGCCCCTCCGTCACGTACGTGTCGCCCCACTCCTTGAGCATGAGCATCACGTTGTGCAGCGCACGGCCCGAGTCCGTGAGCACGTATTCGTACCGCGGCGGGTGCTCGGAGTACTGGTGCTTCTCCAGCACGCCAGCGGCGACCAGCTTCTTCAGCCGCACGGTCAGCACGTCGCGCGATGCGCCGGTGTTCGCGGCGATCTGGTCGAAGCGTGTGACGCCGAGGAAGACCTCGCGCAACGCCAGCAGCGACCAGCGTTCGCCCACGACCCCCAGTGCGTTCGCGATGGAGCAGCTTCGAGGTGCCATGTGACCATCCTATCAGTAGGTTGGAAAATCCAACTTACCTCGCTAATGTGAGTTGGGAAAGCCAACTTAGTAGGTAGGGGTCATGGACTTCAACGGTGCGGCAGTGCTGGTGACCGGAGCCAACCGCGGGCTCGGCCGGGCGTTCGCGCAGGAGTTCGCGAAGCGCGGCGCGAAGGTCTACGCCGGCGCGCGCAATCCGGCGTCCGTCGTGGACGAGAACGTCGTCCCGGTCCAGCTGGACGTGACCGACGACGCGTCCGTCGCCGCCGCGGCGAAGGAGCTCGGCGACGTCTCGATCGTCATCAACAACGCCGGCGTGCTCGTCGCGGGCGAGGACGTGGACAGCATCAAGGCGGAGTTCGAGGTCAACTTCTACGGCCTCGTCCGCACGACGGACGCGTTCGCGCCCATCCTGAAGGCGAACGGCGGCGGCACCCTCGTCAACGTCCTGAGCATCCTCTCGTGGGTGGGCCGCCCGGCCTGGCGCGGCTACGCGGCGTCGAAGGCGGCGGGCTGGTCGCTCACGAAGTCGACGCGGGAAGACCTGCGGGAGCAGGGAACCAACGTCATCGGGGTGCACGTGGGCTTCATCGACACCGACATGACGGACGGCATCGACGCGCCCAAGATCGCGCCGGAGGACGTCGTCTCCCAGGTGCTGCGGGCCATCGAGAACGGTGACGAGGAAGTGCTCGCCGACGACCGCACTCGCGCGGTGAAGGCCTCACTGGCCTCGTGAGGCGGACCGCTCCGTGCAGTGGCGATGCGACCTAGCGGCGCAGCTCCCACACGACGTCCACCCCGACGCGGTTGCCGATCGCGGGTTCGCGAGGCGGTGTGCGGCGGTCGATCTCGGTGAACCCGAGCCTCCGCGGCACACCGCTGCTCGCGACGTTGGCCTCGTCGTGCCAGATCTGCACCCTGTGCACGCCCTCCAGCCCGAACGCGAACTCCACGAGCTTCGCGGTCGCAGCCGTGGCGTGGCCCCGCCCGGTGTGCGCGGGGTGCAGCCAGTAGCCGATCTCCACGAGATCGTCCTTGCCTCTCCGGTTCGCCGTCACCAGGCCGACGATCGCGCCGTCGACGGTGATGACGTGCGGGAACAGCGTCCCGCGCTCCCAGCCGCTCTCGGCATCGGCGAGGAAGTCCGCGAGCGTCGACGCGTCGTAGCCGCCGGCTGCCCACGGCATCCACACCTCCAGGTGTGCGAGCGACTCCGTGATGGCCTGGAACAGCTCCGCCGAGTCGGCCTCAGTCAGTCTCCGGAGCTTCATACCTGACTTTGTAGCGCAGGTGCGTGACCGAAGTGCTCTCGACCACCGAGATCGGTCCCTCCAGCTGGTACCCCTTGCCGGGTGCGAAGAACGGCGTGCCTCCGCCGAGGATCACCGGCACCAGGTCGAGGAAGATCTCGTCCACCAGGCCCGCGTCGATGGCCTGCCGCGCGATCTCGCCCGAGTTCAGGCCGACGCCCTTGTCGCCGGCGTGCTTCTGGGCCACCGCAACGGCTTCCTCGATGCCACCGCTGACGAACGTGAAGTGTTCGTTGTCCTCCAACGGCCGATGGGTGAGCACGACGGTGTGCACGCCCATCGGGTGCTGGCCGCCCCAGCCGTTGGTGAAGTCGTAGAGCTTGCGCCCCACCACCAACGCGCCGGTCGCCTGGATCAGCCCGCCGAAGTAGGCGGCGCTGGCGGGCGTGAGGTTGACGGTCATCGCGCCGGTCGGGACCGTGAACGCCACGTCGCCCGCCTCGTACCAGGCGAACAGCTTGTCGAAGCCGGAGAAGTCCGGGCCCGAGACGTAGCCGTCGATCGAGGTGCTGGCGCCCGTGTAGACCTTGCTCATCTTCTGTGCCTCCCTGTCGTGGTCCTTCACAGGGACGTCGAACGCGGCCGTCCCCGGATCGACACGGGTCCGGGAGGCGCATACCGGGGCTCAGCCGATGGGCTCGGGCAGCCGCGTGACCTCGTACTCGCAGTCGATGACGTCGCCGGTCGCCGGGTCGCGCAGCTCGACGCGCCACTTCGACGCGAACTGGTCCACGCCGTGGTGCATCGGGATCGTGCCGGACAGCAGCACGGTGCCGGGCTCGAGCTGCCCCATCTCACGCAGCCGCTCCACCCAGTACTGCGGGGTCAGCAGCTCGGCCAGGGTGCCGCGCTGGATCTCCACGCCGTCCGCCCACGCGGTCAGCTCGATCGAGTCGATCCGGTCCGCGACCTCGGACAGCCGCCACGCCTTGCGGCCCAGCACGTCCGGTCCGGCGTTCTTGCTCCACGCGACGCCGTGCACCTCCAGCGCGCGGTCCGTGTGGTCGCAGGCGACGGTCAGCAGGACGTCGTCCGAGGTCACGACGAGCGCCCACTCGGCCTCGCCGGACGTCCTGCCGTGCTGTGCGGGAACGGCCGAGGTCTGCTGCGCGAGGTACGGCGACACGGGGTAGACGCTCGGCGTCACGGACGGCGCCGGCACCCCCAGTTCGGCCAGTTCACGCACGTGAGCGGCCACGTCCTCCTGGCTGCGACCCGCGTAGCCGCCGTTCAGCAAGGTCGTCACGGCGACCTCGGCGACCGTGCCGTCAGGAAGATCGAACTGCAGTGTGGCGGCCTGTGTACGAACGGTAGACATCCGGTACTCCTTGCGCATACGAGTTGTATACAGGCAGTATTACGCCATGCCGCCCGGTACATCAAACGCAGATTCATCAAACGCAGTTACAGCAGCGCAAGCCACCTCACCGGACGTACCCCGTTCGGCCTTGGTGCGCGCCTTCGTGGCTTCGCTCTCCGGTACCGCCCTGGAGTGGTACGACTTCGCGATCTACAACGTCGCCGCGGCCGTCGTCCTCGGCCCGTTGTTCTTCCCGAGCTCCGAACCGCTCACCGCGACGCTGCTCGCGTTCTCGACGTACGCCGTCGGCTACCTGTCCCGGCCGCTCGGCGGGTTCCTGTTCGGCCGGCTCGGCGACAAGATCGGCCGCAAACGCGTGCTCGTCACGACGTTGCTGATCACCGGTATCGCGACGCTGCTCATCGGCCTGTTGCCGACGCACGCCGCGATCGGCCCCGCGGCCGGTGTGCTGCTCGTGCTGCTGCGGTTCGCGCAGGGCGTCGGCCTCGGCGGCGAGTGGGGCGGCGCGGTGCTCCTGTCCAGCGAGTACGGCGATCCGAAGCAACGCGGCTTCTGGGCGTCGGCCGCCCAGATCGGCCCGCCCGCCGGCAACCTGATGGCCAACGGCGTGCTCGCGCTCCTGGGTGTAGCGCTGTCGGACGAGGCGTTCATGTCGTGGGGCTGGCGCGTGGCGTTCCTGCTGTCCGCGGTGCTCGTGATCTTCGGCCTGTGGATCCGGGTGAAGCTGGAGGAGACCCCGGTCTTCAAGGCGATCGAGGCCCGCGGCGACCGCCCGTCCGCGCCGATCAGCGAGGTGTTCCGCACGCAGACGCGGCCGCTGGTCGCCGCCGTGCTGTGCCGCGTCGGCCCGGACGTGCTGTACGCGCTGCACACCGTCTTCGTGCTGACCTACCTCACGACCCAGCTGAAGCTGCCGCGCAACGTCGGCCTCGTCGCGGTGCTGATCGCCTCGGGCTTCCAGCTGTTCCTGATGCCGCTCGCCGGCTGGCTGTCGGACAAGGTCAACCGCCGCGGCCTCTACGCGGTGGCCGCGGTCTGCGGCGCGGTGTGGCCGTTTGTGCTGTTCCCGCTGATCGACACGAGGTCGTGGCCGTTGATCGTGCTCGGAGTCGTGGTGGGACTGGGCTTCCACGCGTTCATGTACGGACCGCAGGCCGCGTTCATCGCCGAGCAGTTCACCGAACGCCTGCGCTACACCGGAAGCTCGCTCGCCTACACGCTGGCCGGCGTGATCGGCGGCGCCATCGCCCCGTTGCTCTTCACCGCGCTGCTGGCCGGGTTCGGCACGTGGGTGGTCGTCGGCCTCTACGTCAGCGTGGCGTGCGTGGTGACGCTGGCAGGTCTCTGGCTGGGCCGTGATCCTCAGCCGGAAGACGAGATTCAGCCGTTGAGCAGCACCTTCAGCGTGGTGTCCAAGTGAGCGGTGATCGCCGCGGTGGCCGCGCCGACGTCTCCGGACTCGAGCGCGGCCACGATCTCGTCGTGCTCGTGGATCACGGCCTGCTGCCTGCCGTGCGCCCGGTACAACGCGACGACACCCGCACGCACCTGCCGTGCGCGCAACCCCTCGTAGGTCTTCGTCAACAGCTCGTTGCCCGTCGCCGCCACCAACAGCGCGTGGAACTGCCTGTCGACGTCGATGAACTGCCGCGCGTCCTCGACCAGGAACCGCTGCTGCTCGATGAGCTCCTGCATCTGCCGCAACGGAACCGTGCCCTCGCCGATCGTGCGCTCGGCGGCGTACCGCTCGATGACGCCGCGCAACTCCATCAACTCGCTGATCTGCCGCGAGGACAACGGCGCGACGTACGCACCCTTTTTCGGCACGAGCTGCACGAGATCTTCGGCCGCGAGCAGCAGCAGGGCCTCACGGATCGGCGTGCGGGAGACGCCGATCTGGTTGGCGACGTCCTGCTCGCTGATGAACCGGCCCTGCATCTCAGGGTCGGCGAGAATCGTGTCCTTGAGGAACTCGTAGGCCTTTTCTCTGCCAGACAAACCATCACCATCTCTGGCTGCACCCTGCATACAACATGTATACCAGAGGAGGATCATGCGTTTCGCGCTTTGCCAGATCAGCTCCACCGCTGATGCGCAGGAGAACCTTGCCACCGTGCGCGCCGAAGTAGCGAGTGCTGCTGCGAAAGGCGCACGGGTCGTGCACTTCCCGGAAGCCACTCAGTGCCGCTTCGGCGTGCCGTTGAAGCCGATCGCCGAACCCCTCGACGGCCCGTGGGCGACGGCGGTCCGCGAGATCGCCGACGAGCACGACGTAGTGGTGGTCGCCGGCATGTTCACGCCGGGCGAGGGGGACAGGGTCACCAACACGACGCTCGTCACCGGTGCGGGCCTGCACCTCGGCTACGACAAGATGCACCTGTTCGACGCCTTCGGCTTCCGCGAGTCCGACACCGTCACCCCTGGCGAGAAGCCCGTGACGTTCGAGGTGGACGGCACCACGATCGGCCTCGCCACCTGCTACGACGTGCGGTTCCCCGAACTCTTCCGCGCCCTCGCCGCCACCGCGCCGGTCATCCTGCTCGGCGCCTCCTGGGGAGCGGGCCCCGGCAAGGCCGGCCAGTGGGACCTCCTGGTCCGCGCCCGCGCCCTCGACGCGACCTCCTGGGTCCTCGCCTGCGGCCAGGCCGACCCGGCCGCCGACCACGGCGCGGCCCCGACGGGAATCGGCCGCAGCGCGGTGGTCGACCCGCTCGGCACGGTGCGCGAACGGCTCGACGGCGCACCGGGCACCATCGTGTCCGATGTGGACGTTCACCTCGTCGACGAGGTCCGAGCCAAGCTGCCCGTGCTGGCGAACCGGAGGCTGTGATGCGCGAGGAACACGAGTTCTTCCCGACCGGCGAACTCGACTGGCGGCAGGCCGATCCGGGCATCACCGAACGAGTCCTGAGTCGCGACCCGGACACGTCGACCCTCACGAGGATCGCGCGCTGGGAACCGGGCCTCGAAACCGTGGGCGTGATCCGGCACGACTACCACGAGGAGGTCTACCTGCTGGAGGGCGACCTCGCCGACCTGACGCTGGGCAGGACGTTCCACGCGGGCGACTTCGCGAGCCGCCGTCCGGGCATGCCGCACGGTCCATATCGGACGGACGCGGGCTGCGTGATGCTGGAGATCCGCACCGCGCCTTGACAGGGCGAGTAATACTTAAGAACATGCTTAACCATCAGCTCGACCGGCTGTTCCACGCGCTGGCGGACCCCACCCGCCGCGCGGTGGTCGAGCGGCTGTGCCGGGGCCCGGCGACGGTGAGCGAGCTCAAGGAGCCGTTCGCGATGTCGCTGCCGGCGGTGGTCCAGCACCTGAAGGTCCTCGAAGAGGCGGGCCTGGTAACGACCAGCAAGCAGGGCCGCACGAGGACGTGTCAGATCGCGCCGCAGGCCCTGCGCACGGCCGAAGGATGGCTGACGACCCAACGCACCGGCTGGGAGCGCAGGCTCGACCGGCTCGGGACATTCCTGGAGGAGACATGAGCGTCAAGCACGCCTCGTTCACCATCGAACGCACCTACGCGGCGCCGATCGGCAAGGTCTGGCAGGCGTGGGCCGACCAGGCGAGCAAGGCCAAGTGGTTCGTCTCGCCCGACGACTGGGAGTCGACGGGCCACTCCCTCGACTTCCGGGAGAGCGGTACCGAACACGTCGCCGGCACCGCCCCGGACGGCACCGTGCACGCCTACAACGCGCGCTACCAGGACATCCAGCCCCACGAACGCATCGTGTCCACGTACACGATGCACCAGAACGACAAGCGCACCAGCGTCAGCCTCGCGACCATGGAGTTCGAGGAGAGCGACGGCAAGACCACGCTGACGGTCACCGAGCACGGCGCCTTCTTCGACGGCCTCGATCGGCCCGAATGGCGCGAGCAGGGCACCAACGCCCTGCTCGACGCCCTCGGCAAGAGCCTCTAGACCCAGCGCACGTGGGTGCCGTCGCGCACCGTGCCCACGTACTCCTCCAACAGGTCCTCCATCGCCACGACACCGAGCACCGTGCCGTCCGCGCTCACCGCGCGCGCGAGGTGCGACTGGGCCCGCCGCAACGCGGCCAGTGCCTCGTCCAGACGGGCCTCGGCAGGCAGTTCGGGCAACCCGCGCACCCGGTCACGCGGCACCGACGTCTCCGCGCCCTCCAGGTCCAGCACGTCCTTGACGTGCAGGTACCCGATCAGCCTGGCGTCGGAGAGCACGGGGAACCGCGAGAACCCGGTCTCCGCGACGGCGGCCTCGATCTCGCCCACGGTCGGCGACGCGGACACCGTCGTCAGCCGGTCCAGCGGAACCAGCACGTCGGCCACCGTGCGGGCGGCGGACGACAACGTCTGCGCCAGCCGCCGGTGCTCCGAGTCCTCCAGCAGGCCCTCGGAGCGGGACTGGCCGATCAGCAACGCCAGTTCGTCCGGCGTGTAGGCCGACTCCAGCTCGTCGACCGGCTCCACGCCGAACCGGCGCAGCACCCACCGGCCCACGGCCGTGAACAGGGCCAACGCCGGCGCGATCATCCGCGAGAACCCGTAGTGCACCGGGACCAGCCACACCGCGGCCCGTTCGGGACCGGCGATCGCGAGGTTCTTCGGCACCATCTCGCCGAGGATCGTGTGCAGCGCGACGACGATGACCAACGCCACCGCGAACGCCACACCGTGCACCACGGCCAACGGCAGCCCAACGGCTTTGAGGGGCCCCTCCAGAACGGAAGCCAGCGCGGGCTCGGCGATCGCGCCGAGCCCGAGGGAGCACAGCGTGATGCCCAGCTGCGCGCCCGCGATCAGCAACGGCAGCTGCTGCGACGCCTTGATCGCGGTACGGGCCCGGGAGGACCCCTTGTCCGCCAACGCCTCCAGCCGGTCCCGGCGCGCGGTGATCACCGCGAACTCGGCACCGACGAAGAACGCGTTGCCCGCCAGCAGGAGAGCGATGATGAGGAAGTTCACGAGGACGACACCACCCGGAGCTCGGCCACGCGGTGCTTGTCCATCCGCATGACGGTCACCCTCCACCCGTCGACGCGAATCTCGTCGCCCACGTCCGGGATCCGGCCGAGCCGCGCCAGCACCAGGCCGGCCAGCGTCTCGTAGTCGCCCTCGGGCATCTGGAACCCGGTCGCGTCCGCCACCTCGTCGTCGCGCAGCAGCCCGGACACGATCCAGCTGTTCGAACCCAGCGACCGCACCGGCGCCGCCTCGCGGCGGTCGTGCTCGTCGCGCACGTCGCCGACGATCTCCTCGATCACGTCCTCCAGCGTCACCATCCCGGCCGTGCCGCCGTACTCGTCGACGACCAGCGCGGTCTGCAGCCCGGACGCCCGCAGGCGGTCCAGCAGGGCGTCGCCCTCCAGCGTCTCCGGCACCGAGTACACGGGCCGGGTCACCGCCGACAGCGGAGTGGACGTGCGCAGGGCGGCGGGCACCGCGAAGGCCTGCTTCACGTGCACGATCCCGCTCACCTCGTCCAGCGAGCCGTTGTGCACGGGGAACCGCGAGAAGCCGGTCTCCCGCGCCTTCAACACTAGGTCCGCGACCGTCGCGTCGGCCCGCAGCGCCTCGACCTGCACGCGCGGCGTCATCAGCTCGCCGGCCGTCCGGTCGCCGAAGCGCAGCGACCGGTCCAGCAGCACCGCGGTGCCCTGGTCCAGCGTGCCGTGCTCGGCCGACGAGCGCACCAGCGCGCCCAGCTCCTCGGGCGACCGCGCGGACGCCAGCTCCTCGACCGGCTCGACGCCCAGGCGCCGCACCAGCCAGTTCGCCGAGTTGTTCATCCAGTTGATCAACCAGCGGAAGACCGTGGAGAACCCCGCCTGGATGCTGACCACGCCGCGCGCGGTCTCCAGCGGCTTCGCGATCGCCAGGTTCTTGGGCACGAGCTCGCCGAACACCATCGACAACGACGTGGCGATCGCCAGCGCCAGAGCCAGCGACAGACCGTCGGCCAGGGTCTCGGACGCGCCGAGCGCCGTGAGTCCGGGCTCGATCAGGTTCGCGATCGCGGGCTCCGCGATGTAACCGGTGATCAGCGTGGTCAGCGTGATGGCGAGCTGTGCGCCGGAGAGCTGGAACGAGAGAGTGCGATGCGCACGGTCGATGGTGTGCGCCTTGGCGTCGCCCACCTCGGCCACGTGACGTTCGACGGTGCTTCGTTCCAGCGCGGTCAGCGAGAACTCCGCCGCGACCGCGATGAAGGTGCCCGCGGTCAGTGCCACGACGGCGACCAGACCGAGCACGCTCAGAAGGATTCCGGTCACCTACGTGCTCCCCGACAGCGGGAACAGGGGACCGGGTTGGTATGCCAGCCGGGGCCAGACCCCATGGGGACGGCTCAACTCCTCATGACTAAGTACGTGAACAGCCAGACGAGTCTAATTGTGAGCAGTCGACGCCCTGAGCACCACCTCACCCGCCACACGGACGGTGCGGGCCTCGTCACCCCCGGCGTCCAGCACGAGACCTGCGGCGATCTCGCCCATCTCCTCCAGCGGCAGTCGCACGGTGGACAGTGCCGGAACCGTGTCGCGCAGCGTCGGGATGTCGTCGAACCCGGCGATCGAGATGTCCTCCGGAATGCGCACGCCACGCTCGCGCAGCGCGGCCATCGCCCCCATCGCCATGACGTCCGTCACGGCGAACACGCAGGTGGCGCGCGACTTCGACGCCAGCAGCTCCATCGCGGCGGCGTACCCGCCGTCACGGGTGAAGGCGCCGTTGATCACCACGGGCGGCGCGATCCCGGCGTCGGTGAGCCCCGCCTTGAACCCGGCGAGCCGGTCGCGGGCCACCACGAGTTCGGAAGGACCACCCAATACGGCGAACTTCTTGTGCCCGAGCTCGGCCAGCGCACGGGCCAGGGCGCGACCGCCCGCGCGGTTGCCGGGAACGACCGTGTCGGTGCCGAGCTTCGCCTGCGACACGCACGCGACACGTCCGCCCTGCTCGGTGAACGCGTCTATCTCTGCCGCCAGCCGCGACTGCGCGGCACGGTCCGTGGTGCGGGAACCGGCCAGCACCACCGCACGGGCCCGATGCGCGCGCAACGTGGACAGCAGCTCCGCCTCACGCTCGGGACGGCGCCCGGTCGTGCCGAGGACGACGACGAGCCCTGCCTCCTCGGCCACCCGCGTCACCCCCGCCGCGATGCACGAGAAGTACGGGTCGGTGATGTCGTGGACCACCAGCCCGACCAGCGAGCTGGAGTTGCGGGCCAGCGCCTGCGCGGACGCGTTCGGCACGTAGCCGAGCTCCTCCGCGGTGCGCAGGACGCGCTCGCTCAGGTCCTCGCTCACCTGCCGCGTGCTGCCGTTGAGCACGCGAGAAGCGGTCGCCAACGACACACCCGCCTGCTTCGCCACCTCGGCGAGCGTCACCTGTCGGGCGGACACGACCACCTCCGTCAAACCTGCATGTGAGCGCTGAGACTAACTCGCGAGGAGGTTGACGTCCGTCAAGCGCCGCGATTAGCGTGGCGGGAAAGCGCTTTCCAGCGCTGCTTCCAGGGAGGTGCGATGGCGGTTCGGACCATTGGCGTGGCGGTCAACGGCGTCACCGGGCGGATGGGGTACCGCCAGCACCTGGTCCGCTCGCTGCTGCCGTTGCGCGACGAGGGCGTGCGGTTGCGCGACGGGACCGTGCTGAAGGTGGAACCGGTCCTCGTGGGCCGCAACGCCGACAAGCTCAAGGAGATCGCCGAGCGCCACGACCTCGCGCACTGGACGACGGACCTCGACGGTGCGCTCGCCGACCCGTCGGTCGAGATCTACTTCGACTCGCAGGTCACGTCGAGGCACGTCGAGTCGATCACCAAGGCGATCGAGGCCGGCAAGCACGTCTACACCGAGAAGCCGGTCAGCGAGACCGTCGAGGAAGCGCTCGCGCTCGGGCGGCTGGCCGACGCCAGGGGCGTGCGGCACGGTGTGGTGGCGGACAAGCTGTACCTGCCGGGCATCCGCAAGCTCAAGCGGTTGGTCGACGGCGGCTTCTTCGGCCGGATCCTCAGCGTGCGCGGCGAGTTCGGCTACTGGGTCTTCGAGGGCGACTGGCAGTCCGCGCAACGCCCGAGCTGGAACTACCGGGCGGAGGACGGCGGCGGCATCGTCTCGGACATGTTCTGCCACTGGAGCTACCTGCTGCACGACCTGTTCGGCCGGGTCGAGGCCGTCACCGCGAAGGCCGTGACGCACATTCCAACCCGGTGGGACGAGCAGGACAACGCCTACGAGGCGACCGCGGACGACGCCGCGTACGGGATCTTCGAGATCGCGGACGGCGTCATCGCCCAGATCAACTCGTCCTGGTGCGTGCGGGTGCGCCGCGACGAGCTCGTCGAGTTCCAAGTGGACGGCACCGAGGGGAGTGCGGTCGCGGGGCTGCGCGAGTGCTTCGTGCAGCCCCGCGCCGTCACGCCGAAACCCGTGTGGAACCCGGATCTCCCGGTCACGCACCCGTTCCGCGACCAGTGGCAGCAGGTGCCGGACAACGAGGAGTTCGACAACGGCTTCAAGGTGCAGTGGGCGGAGTTCCTGCGCCACGTCTACGAGGGCGCGCCGTTCCCGCACGACTTCCGTGCCGGTGCACGGGGCGTCGCGCTGGCCGCCGCCGGTCTCCAGTCCTCTTCGGAGGGTCGCAGGGTGGAGATCGCCGATGTCTAGCCGGATCGTGTTCGCCGCGGCCCACGTCGTGGCCGCGGACGAACGCACGGTCGACTGGGACGCGACCCTCGCGTTCCGGCACCACCTCTGGTCGCACGGCCTGGGCGTCGCGGAGGCCATGGACACCGCGCAACGCGGCATGGGCCTGGACTGGCCGACGGCCGCCGAGCTCGTCCGCCGCAGCGCCGCCGAGAAGACGGGCAGGATCTGCGCGGGCGTCGCGACCGACCAGCTGACCGGTGAGGCAGGCCTCGACGACGTGCTGAACGCCTACCTGGAACAGCTCGACGTCGTCCAGGAGGCCGGCGCCCAGCCCGTCCTGATGTGCTCACGCCGGCTCGCGGCGGTGGCACGGGGCCCAGAGGACTACGAGAAGGTCTACGGCACGTTGCTCGACCGCGTCAGCGAACCGGTGATCCTGCACTGGCTCGGCACCGCGTTCGACCCGGAGCTGGAGGGCTACTGGGGCTCGGCCGACATCCCGCAGGCCACCCGGAACCTCCTGGAGATCATCCACTCGCGGCCGGACAAGGTCGACGGTGTGAAGGTCTCGCTGCTCGACGCCGGCCACGAGATCGGGCTGCGGCGCGCGCTGCCGGAGAACGTCCGCTGCTACACCGGCGACGACTTCAACTACCCGGACCTGATCGCGGGCGACGAGCAGGGCCACAGCCACGCGTTGCTCGGCATCTTCGACCCGATCGCGCCGGTGGCGGCGAAGGCGCTCGCGAAGCTGGCGGAAGGGGACACCGACGAGTTCCACCGGATCATGGCGCCGACGGTTCCGTTGTCCCGCCACCTGTTCAGCGCACCGACTTACTACTACAAAACGGGCGTCGTGTTCCTGGCGTGGCTCGCCGGGCATCAGGAACGGTTCCAGCTCATCGGTGGTCTGGAAACCGCGCGCAGCGTGGAACACCTGGCCGAGGCGAAACGGCTCGCGGAGATCGCCGGCGTGATCGAACCGGAGTTCGCGGAACGGCGGTGGCGCCAATGGCTCGCCTCTCGCTGAACCAGGCCACGATCAAACGCGCCACGGTCGCCGAGGCCGTCGACGGCTGTGCGCGCCACGGTGTCGAGTCGATCGGCCTGTGGCGCGAACCGGTCGCCGACCACGGCCTGGAACGCACCGCCAAGATCGTCCGGGACGCCGGGCTGCGTGTGTCGTCGTTGTGCCGCGGCGGGTTCCTCACGGCCGTGGACAACCGGAGCGCGCTCGACGACAACCGCCGCGCCATCGACGAGGCGGCGGCGTTGCGGACTGGCACGCTGGTCATGGTCGTCGGGGGAGTGGCGGGCGACAAGGACCTCGTCGGCGCACGTCAGCGCGTTGCCGACGCGATCGCGGAGCTGTCGGTGTACGCGGCGCAGGCGGGCGTGGTGCTGGCGCTGGAACCGATGCACCCGGTGTTCTGCGCGGATCGCGGCGTGCTGTCGACGTTGTCCCAGGCGCTGGACATCGCCGAACGGCACGAGTCGGTCGGCGTCGTCGTGGACGCGCTGCACGTGTGGTGGGACCCGGCCGTGGACGAGCAGATCGCCCGTGCGGGACGCCTCATCGCGTCGTACCAGGTGTGCGACTGGCTCACGCCCGTGCCCGCGGACGTTCTCCTCGGGCGCGGTTATCCCGGTGACGGTGACATCGACCTGGGCCGGCTGACCCGGCAGGTCGCGGCGACCGGGTACTCGGGTGACGTCGAGGTGGAGATCTTCAACGCGGCCATCTGGGCGGCGGACTTCGACGAGGTGATCGAGGAGGTGACGCGCAGGTACCACGACGTTGTGGAACCGGCGCTCTGACCGACGCGCGGGGAAGCCGGTCGTCGACGGCGGCGACGACCGACCCCGGCGTTGCTGTCTGTATATCCGAAAACCGGTGTTCTTTGGTCGAAGTTTCAGATAAATCTCAGGAAATCAGCCGCCGTTGAAGAACCGGTAAACCTTTGCGCGGTGCTTCGGGCGGGTGGTCGTGATCTTGATGACGGCGTCGAACATGCTCCGTCCAAGCTCCGCGCGGGCCGCGACGGCCGGGTGCGTGGTGCTGAAGTCCTCGTCGTTCACGGCCTTGTCGCCGGAGAACTCACCGGACGCGAACATCGAGTAGATCAGGATCGCCCGGTTGTCCGCGCTGAACATGATGCCGGCCTCGTTGCGGCCGTCCTCGAACCAGCCCGCCTTCGTGGCCACCCGCAGCCGCTCGTTCGTCGTGAGGTTGAGCCGCACGCCGTCGGTGAAGCTGGCCGTGGCGCGCAGGATGTTCAGCAGGTACGCGGTGGACGCGGCCGAGAGCAACTGGCCGTCGACCAGCTTCTGCAGCAACGTGTGCGTCTCGCGCGCCGTCGTGGTGCCGAGGAAGAACCGGTTCGGGTTCGCGACCGGGACGACCTGGGTGTGCACGAAGCCCTTGGACCGCAGGATCTCGTTGAGCTCCAGCGCCGGCACGACCAGGCCGCACAGGCGGACCGCGGTGTTGTCCGACACGGTCAGCAGGTTCGCGAGCGCGTGGCCGACCGTGACCTCGCTCGGGTACGCGCCGTCGAGCGCGAAGATCCCGTCGGTGTCCTGGATGACGATCGCGGACGACACCGTGACCGTCTGCTCGAGCTTGATCAGCCCGCGGTCCACCTTGTCCAGCACGGCGACGGCGACGGCGATCTTGTTGACGCTGTAGGCCTCGACGACCACGTCCGCGTTCTCGTCGACGGCGGGCTTCGTCGTCCCGTCGAGGTCGGCGACCGTGATCAGCGACGACCAGCCGCCCCGCGCCTTGCGGGTCTGCCGCCGGTAGATCTGGGCCACGCGCCTGCGCGACCGGTCGGCCGTCGCCGGGGAGCGTTCGATCTCTACCTCCGCGTCTTCCTGTGCTTGTGCTGCACCGTTGGAGCCGAGCACGGCCGTCGCGGCCGCGACGGTTCCCAGCCCGAACACGGACCTGCGGTTCAAAGTCATGGTCGACATCAAAACAGGCGGCACTGACGTTTCCCTGACTAGGGTTCCGGATCATGGAAAACGTCTTCGTGGTGACCGGTGCTTCCCGCGGAATCGGGGCGGCGACCGCCTCCCTGGCCGCCCAGGCGGGCTATCGCGTGGTCAGGGCCTCGCGTTCGGCCGAAGAATCTGTCGGTGATCGCGGCTGGGACGCTCGATGCGACGTTTCTTCCTGGAATTCCGTGCAGGATCTCATGTCCCGCGTGGAGTCCCGATGGGGCCGGATCGACGTCGTCTTCGCCAACGCGGGCGTTTCGGTGGACACGTCGTTCGTCTCTTCGGCGGGCGCCGAGCCTTCCGATTGGACGGACATGGTCGTCACGAACGTCTGCGGACCGGCCTTCACGGCCCGTGCCGCGATGCCCGCGCTGATCCGTTCCGGCGGCCACCTGGTGATGACCGGGTCCGCGGCCGGCCGCGGCGTCCGTCCGGGCAACCTGTACTCGGCGACGAAGTGGGCGATCACCGGTCTGGCGCAGGCGATCCGCGCCGAGGCCGTGGGAACCGGGGTCAGGGTGACGGTGGTGCAGCCGGGACTCGTCGACACCGACGCCATTCCGCCGTCGCGTGTGGATGACCCGAAACTGGCACCGGAAGACGTTGGCAGGGCGGTGCTCTACGCCGTGTCCCAGCCATCCACTGTGGACGTGAACGAGATCCTGCTGCGGCCCACCGGACAGGCCGCGCATCGCTGAGGGGGAACTGATTTGGAACGCGTAGTGCTTTTCGCCGTAGGTGGTGGCGGCGACCCGGAGCGGCACCGCCCGCTGCTGGACCACTTCACCGCTGGCGGTCACCGGGTGATCGCGCCGTCGTTCCCGCGCCTGCACCCGCAGCAGGCCACCTGGGACGACTACCTCGCCCGCCCGCTCGGCCTGGTGAAGGCCCTGCGCGACGTCGCCCCGGACGCCGAGGTGGCCGTGATCGGCCACTCGATCGGAGCCTGGGCGGCCCTGTGTCTCGCGGGCGCGACCCCGTGGAGCAAGGAGGGTGATCCCCTTGAGGTGCCAAGGGATTCCCGCGTCCGCCGCCTGGTGCTCTACACGCCGCCCGCGAGCTGGTTCGCGGGCCCCGGCGCGCTCGACGAGGTGAAGACGCCGATGCTCGCCTACGTCGGCGAACTGGACACCTTCGTGCCGGCCGCGGAGGTCGAGGTGCTGAGGACCGCACCGGCCGAAGTGGACCTGCGGGTCGTGCCGAAGGCAGGCCACTTCGGCTTCGTCCACGTGCCACCACCGGGCATGGACGACGACCCGGAGTTCGACCGAGACGGTTTCCTGGCGCAGATGGTCGACGAGACCTACGAGTTCGTCACTTCTCGCTGAGCACGTCCGAACACCGCTGCAGGAGTGCGCGCAACTGCGCGCGCTCCTCGTCGGTGAACGCGTCCGCCAGCTTCTGCTCCACCACCACCGCGGCCTTGTCCGCCTCGCGGAACCTCGCCTGCCCCGCCTCCGTCAGCCGGTTCTCCAGGACGTTGCGCTGCCACTGGTTCGACGTGCGCTCCACGAGACCGAGCGCGACCAGGTTCTGCAGGATCGTCGTCATCGTCTGAGGTGTGGTCAGGCACAACCGCGCGAGCGTCGCCGCGGGCGCGCCGGGGTGCTCGCTCAGGGCCAGCAACGCCGCGTACTGCGGCACGGTCAGCCCCGCGGGCTTCACGGCCGCCGACTTCGCGGCCACCAGGTCCAGCTCGGCGCGCTTGATGTCTCCGCCGATCCGATCACCGCTGCGCATCCCTCCAGCATAGGAGTGTGGTAAGAGTATGGATTGGTATCAGAACTCTGATACTAATCAGTGCTCGTACTGGAGGGAAGCAATGCGCGTCCTGCTCGCCGTCGTGGCGGTGCTGGTGCTGTTCACGGGCACGGCCCACGCCACGCCGAGGCACATCGAGGCACGCTCACCGTCGCTGCACCCCGAGGGCGTGGCCTGGGACCCGAGCCGCGGCCAGTTCCTCGTCAGCTCGCTGCGCCACGGCACCGTGTCACTCGTCGGCACGAACGGCCGGGTCCGCCCGCTCGTCACCGGAACCCACATGGTGTCCACGTTCGGCCTCCGGGTGGACGGCGGCCGGCTGCTGGTCACCTACGGGGACATCGGCTTCGGCGAACGATCGGTACCCGGCCAGTCCGGCCTCGGCATCTTCGACCTGCGCACCGGCCGCGCCCTGAAGTTCGCCGACATCCCCAACGGGGCCAACGACGTCGCCGTCGACCCGCGCGGCAACGCCTACGTCACCGGCACCCTGGGCGACACGATCTGGAAGGTCGGCCGCGACGGCACCGTGACACCGTTCGCCCGGGACCCCCGGCTGGGCGGGGCGTCGTACGGCAACAACGGAATCGTCTGGGACCCCAGGGGGTTCCTGGTCACCGGCCACTACACCGACGGCACCCTGCTCAAGGTCACGCAGAACCACGTGGAGGAACTGCCCGCACCGAAACTGCCGGGCGCGGACGGCCTCACCCTCACCCCGCAGGGCCTGGTGGTCGTGACGAACGGCCTGGCCGCACCGGGCAAGAACGCCATGACGCTCCTGGACACCCGCACGTGGCAGGTGAAGTCACAGCGGGACTGGAAGACCGCCCCGACCACGGCCGCCCGCACACCGCACGGCACCTACGTGCTCAGCGGCCGCGTGGACCTGCTGGTGAAGGGGGAGACGACGGACGAGTTCAGCCTCGACCGCTAGCCGCGCCGAGTTCCCGATCGGGGTCCGGCTGTAGCGCTTTCAGCGACAGCCGGGCCTCCACGTGCCACTCGTCGAGTTCCGGGTGTTCCTGCAGATTCACGCGCCGCCCAGGAACTCGACCAGCAGCCGGTTCACCTCGTCCGGCCGCTCCAGGTACCCGACGTGCCCGGCGCCCGGGACCTCGGCGTACCGCGCGCCGGGGATCGCGTCCGCCACCTCGCGCGACAACCGCGGCGGCAGCACGACGTCGTCGGCGAACCCGATCACCAGCGACCGCACGGCGATGTCGCGGTAGGCCTGCAGGCGCGTGTCGTACTCGCCGAGGCCGAGCTGGATCCGTTCGCCCGCACCGAGCGACGAGCCGGCGAACTCGTACATCTGCAGCCAGTCGCGGGCGACCACCGGGTCGGCCAGCGTCGTCTGCGACAGGTTCCTGACCACCGACGCCACCGCGTAGAACTGCAGCGGGATCTCGACGCCCTTGTCGTGCAGGTCGCACAACGCCTGCGACCACGCCTGCGACACCGGTTCTGGCCGGCCGGAGGTCGCCATCATCACCGCCGAGCGCACCAGCGACGGACGCGTCAGCGCCAGTTCCTGGGTGATGCGGCCGCCCAGCGACGTGCCGATCACGTGCGCCGGGCCGCCCAGGTGCTCGATCACCGCGGCGGTGTCGGCGACCATGTCGTCGAGCGTGAAGCCGTCCACGCACTCGGACGACGGCCTGATGCCGCGGTTGTCGAAGTACGCGACCCGGTAACCGGCCTTGACCAGCGCGGGCACCTGGTACGTGCGCCAGACCCTGCCGGGACTGCCGGTGCCCATCACGAGCACGACGAGATCGCCGGAACCCTCGGTCTGGACGTTCAGCTCGATGCCGTTGAGCGGGACAAGGGCCATTCCGAAGATCTTAGAGACGTCAGAACCTGCACAGGGGCCGAATGAGAGCAGCGTGCGAGGGATAACGCGCGCACAGGTCGTCCGCGTGCCCGAACTCCACGATGTCGTCGGTGTACGGCGGCACCACCACCGTGCCGACCAAGGACCAGTCGCCGGCCGGCGTGCTGCCCTGCCACACACCCGCGGGCACCACGACCTGCGGGTTCGACACGCTCAGCACCGGCTCGGTCACCGTGCCGTCCGGGTGCAGCAACAGCATCCGCAACGGCGCCCCGGCGTGGAAGTGGTAGATCTCCAGGTGCTTCAGCACGTGCATGCCGGAGAAGTCCGGGCGGCGCAACAGGTACGCGATCGCGGACACCTCGTCGGACCGGTGCGTCTGCGCGAAGTACCCGCCCTCGACGGGCAGTTCCTGCATGCCGAGGTCGCTGATCAGCTGCTCAGGGGTCACGTCATCTCCGGAAGCGGTGAACCGTGCACGACGACCATGCCCTTGCCGAGCCGCTTCGCCGTGTACATCGCGGCGTCCGCGGCCCCGAGCACGTCGTCGGCGGTGATCATGGGATCGTACGAGAACCGTTGCGCCACACCGATGCTGGCGTGCACACGGTGCACCCGGCCGTGCACCTCGTGCGGATGCCCCAGCACCGTCAGCAGCCGGTCGCCGAGCTCCTCGGCGTCGCCGCCGTCGACCAGCACACCGAACTCGTCACCGCCGAGCCGCGCCACGGTGTCCTCCGGCCGCACGCTGTTCACCAGCCGTGCGGCGACGTTGCGCAGCACCATGTCGCCCTCGGCGTGCCCGTGGTTGTCGTTGACCGCCTTGAACCCGTCCACGTCGATGAACAGCAGGATCAACGGCGTCGAGCGGTCACGGACCGAAAGCGCGCGCTCCAGCCGTTCGCGGAAGAGCGACCGATTCGCGACGCCGGTCAACGGGTCATGCGTCGCCTCGTGCCGCAGCTCTTCGCGAGAGACGCGGAGCTGGTCCATCAGCCGGACGTTGTCCATCATCGTCAACAGCTGACGCATGATCACGAGACATATGACCAGAAGCCCGACGTAGATCTCGACCGGGTTCAGCCGGCCGCCCGTCGCGGTGTTCCAGCTGACGAACAGCCCGGTGATCGCGAGCGGCAGGTACGGCACGAGCAGGTGCAGCAGGTCGGCCATGCGCATGCGGCCGGGCGTGGGTTCGAGGTTGCGGACCGGGGCGAGCGCGCTCAGCAGGAAGAACGCCGGGCACAGCATGAAACCGATGTCCGCGGCGGCCGGGATCACCGTGTTGCCCTTGGAGATGTAGAACGCGAACACCCAGCCCGACGACGACTGCGCGATACCGGCCAGTGCCACGAACAGCATCGGCCACTGACGCACGGCCTGATGCGTCCACGACATCACCACGATCGCCACGAGCAGCACGAGGTACGCGGCGGGATGCGCGACGACCGTGGCGAACCCGGGACCTTCGGTGGCCCACGCGCGGGTCAGCGACTCCAGCGCCGACACCCACGTCAGCACGAACAGCGACCCGATCACGATCAGCCCGTCGAGCACGATCACCGTGCGGCTGCGGTAGTTCGGCAGCAGGTCGTCGGAGCGGCGCTTCTGCGCCTTCGCGATCACCGCGGCCAGGCAGAGCACCGGCACCATCGTGAAGCCGATCGGCGCGATCGTGGACGACGGCAGTTGCACGCCCATGATCTGCTGGCCCCAGATCCACGCGGACAACCCGACGCTCAGGCTGATCATCGCCGCCGTCATCCACCGGTCCCGCGACCGCGCGTAGGCGACCACCGCCGCGACGGCGAAGACGAGCTGCACGACCTTGTCGATTGCGATACCGATATCGCGGGGCGCGGCCAGGGCGGTGAGGATGGCGACCGTCATGAAGACGCCGACGCACCCCGCAACGGCCCAGAACCTCTTCACCCGTCACTCCCGTGATCGAAACCCGACCACCGTAGTAACGGCGGTGCGGACTTGTCGAACCGTGTCGGTGACTGTCACCTATAGGTGCACCCGATATGGTTCGAACTGTTGTTCGTTCGGCGATCCGGGGAGCTGTTGTGCGGGTGTTCGGGGTCGACCCCGGTCTGACCAGGTGCGGCTTCGGCGTGGTGGACGGCGGGCCGGGCCGGGTCGTGCGCGCCGTGGCCGTCGATGTCCTGCGCACACCCGTCGACGCTCCGCTGTCCGTGCGTTTGCACGAGCTGTACGACGGCGTCTGCGTGTGGCTGGACCGTTACGAACCACAGGTCGTCGCCATCGAACGAGTCTTCGCGCAGCACAACGTCCGCACCGCGATGGGAGTCGCGCAGGCGTCGGGCGTCATCGCTCTGGCCGCCGCGCAACGGAACCTGCCGGTCGAGTTCCACACGCCGTCCGAGGTGAAGGCCGCCGTCACGGGATCAGGCCGCGCGGACAAGGCCCAGGTGACCGCCATGGTGACCAAGCTGCTCGGCCTGAAGGTCGCGCCCAAGCCCGCCGACGCGGCGGACGCGCTGGCCCTCGCGATCTGCCACCACTGGCGCGCGCCGATGCGCAACAGGCTGGAGGAGGCGCAGGCCCGCGCCGCGGAGCTGGCTCGCGTGCACAAGGCGAAGCTGGCCGAGGCGGCGCGGCGGAGCGGGTCGTGACGGCTTCGATGCGCGCCGATCGCCTGCGCCCCGATGTTTCGGCGCCGCGCGGGCTGTCTCCGCACTCGGTGACGCACCGAGCGGTGCGCCACGGCGCCGCGTTGTCGCCCCTGGTCTCGGTAGCCGGTTCGACCGCGAGGCGCCGCAGCACGCCGCCCACCCCGGCCGGTTCGACCGCGAGCTCACCCCGGCAGTCCCTGAGCAGGGCCTGGGCGAGCACGGCTTCAGCGCACGCCGAAACTGTCAGGGTCGGCTGGAAGAATGAAATCAAGGGGTCCACTTCGCGAGGGGACGCCTGCGTGAGCGTGAAGTCCGGAGGACACAGGTGATCTCGTCACTGCGCGGCCAGGTGCAGCACGTCGGCCTCGACCACGCCGTCGTCGAGGTGGGCGGCGTCGGGTTCGCCGTCCAGATGACCCCGACCACGCTCGCCACCCTGCGCCGCGGCGAGGAGGCGAGCCTCGCCACCACCCTGATCGTCCGCGAGGACAGCCTCACCCTGTTCGGGTTCGCCGACGCCGAGGCCCGCGAGCTGTTCAGCCTGCTCCAGACCGTCAGCGGCATCGGCCCGCGGATCGCGCTGGCCACCCTCGCCGTCCTCGAACCGGACAAGCTCCGCCACGCGCTCGCCGAAGGCAACATCACCGTCCTCACGCAGGTCCCCGGCATCGGCAAGAAGGGCGCCGAACGCCTCATCATCGAGCTGCGCGACAAGGTCGGCCAGCTGCCCACGCCCACGACGCCCGCGCACAGCCAGACGCGCGACCACGTCGTCGAGGCGCTCCTCGGCCTCGGCTTCCCGGCCAAGTCCGCGGAGGCCACGGTCGACGCCGTCCTCGCCGCGAACCCCGACCAGTCCACGTCCGCCGTCCTGCGCCGTGCGCTCGCGACCCTGGGGCGCAAGTGACCGAGGACGAGCTCAGCCCGTACGTCGCGCCCGCCGAGCGCGACCTCGAGACCAGCCTGCGCCCGGCCGACCTGCACGAGTTCGTCGGCCAGCAGCGCGTCCGCGAGCAGCTCGAACTCGTCCTGCACGGCGCCATGCGCCGCGGCACGGCCCCGGACCACGTCCTGCTCAGCGGCCCGCCGGGCCTGGGCAAGACCTCCCTCGCCATGATCATCGCGAAGGAGCTCAACGCGGCCATCCGCATCACCAGCGGCCCGGCCCTGGAACGCGCCGGCGACCTCGCCGCGATGCTGTCCAACCTGGTCGAGGGCGACGTGCTGTTCATCGACGAGATCCACCGCATGGCCCGCCCCGCCGAGGAGATGCTCTACCTCGCGATGGAGGACTTCCGCGTCGACGTCGTGGTCGGCAAGGGCCCCGGCGCGACCAGCATCCCGCTCGACATCGCGCCGTTCACGCTGGTCGGAGCCACCACGAGGTCCGGTGCCCTGACCGGTCCGCTGCGCGACCGCTTCGGCTTCACCGGCCACATGGAGTTCTACAGCGCCGACGAGCTCGACCTCATCGTGAAGCGCAGCGCGAAGATCCTCGGCGTCGACATCGCCGTGGACGCCGCCATCGAGATCGCCGGCCGGTCCAGGGGCACGCCCCGCATCGCGAACCGGCTGCTGCGCCGCGTCCGCGACTTCGCCGAGGTCAGGGCCGACGGCAGGGTCACGGAGGACATCGCCAAGCAGGCGCTGGAGGTCTACGACGTCGACCAGCTCGGCCTCGACCGGCTCGACCGTGCCGTGCTGAACGCCCTGGTCAAGACCTTCAACGGCGGCCCGGTCGGCGTCTCCACCCTCGCGGTCGCCGTCGGTGAGGAACCGACCACCGTGGAAGAGGTGTGCGAACCGTATTTGGTGCGGGCTGGCATGCTGGCCCGGACACCGCGCGGCAGAGTGGCGACACCCGCCGCGTGGTACCACCTGGGACTGGAACCGCCCGCCGGTGATCAACTGTGGTGACCTGGCACAATCGGTGAAAGCACCTGGACATATCGGACGTGCGTCGAGGCATGTCCACTTGATCGGAGAATGATGGGCAACCTTGGCTCTTTGATGTTCCCGTTGCTTCTGGTTCTGCTGGCGGTGCCGCTGTTCCTCAGCGCCCGCAAGCAGAAGCGGGCGATGGCCGAGCAGCAGGCTCTGCAGAACTCGCTCGCACCCGGCGACAAGGTGATGACGACGTCGGGCCTGTACGGCACCGTCGCCGACGCGAGCCACGAAACCACCATCGACATCGAGATCTCCGAGGGCGTCGTCACCCGCTGGCTGCGCGCCGCGATCCGCGAGAAGGTCGCGGAGACCGACGAGGCCGTGATCGAGGACAAGGCGGACGACGACGAGGCCGAGGTGACCACCGCACAGGTCGCCGAGCCCTTGGACCACAACGCCAAGAAGTAAAGAACTAATGCCGTGACACCTGGAGTTGGCAACTGTGAACACCGCCAACTCCAGGTAGTGACGCGCAGCTCACGCGGCGCGCGTTACGCTGCGCGCTCGGAAACCATCGCTACTAGGAGACGGACGGATCGTGGCACCTCCGGCCGGGCAAATTCGCCCTGCGAAGTATTTGGCGAGTTTTGTCCTCATCGTGGTCGCGCTCTACGCCCTGGTGTTCTTGACCGGGAACGGTTCGGCCAAACCCAAGCTCGGAATCGACCTCCAGGGCGGCACGCTCGTCACCCTGACGGCTCGGCAGGAAGACGGCGCACAGCCGAGCGAGGAAGCGCTCAACCGGGCACGTGACCTCATCGAGGTCCGCGTGAACGGTCTCGGCGTCTCCGGTGCCGAGGTCGTGCGAGACGGCAACAACCTGGTGATCACGGTCCCGGGCGCGGACAGCGAAGGCGCGAAGGGCCTCGGCCAGACCGCTCGCCTCGCGTTCCGCAAGGTCATCGGCCAGCCGGTGCCGGCAGGCGCCGCGCCGCAGACCCAGTCGAGCACGCCGCCGTCCGGTGACGCGAGCACGCCTCCGTCGACGCCGCCGAGCCAGAGCGCCGGCAGCCCGCCGCCGTCGAGTGGTGCCCCGCAGGGCCGTCCCGCGCCGAACCTGGCCGCGCAGCCCTCCAGCACGCCGCCGTCGAGCAGCACCGCGCCGTCGAGCAGCGCGGCACCGAGCACGCCGGCCGCCCCCTCCAACGTCGACCCCAGGGTCGCGAAGGAGATCCAGGAGGCGAAGGCGCTCCGCCAGTCCACGGACCCGCAGATCCTGCAGCAGGCCGCGCTCCTGCTCGACTGCACCAAGGCCGACCCGCTGCGCGGCAACGACGACCTGGACAAGCCTCTCGTCACCTGTGACGAGAAGGGCGAGTTCAAGTACACGCTGGCCCCGGTCAACCCTCCCAAGGAGGACACCCAGACCAAGGCCGACGACTACTCGAACTACTCCCGCCTGACCGGTGAGGACATCAGCAACGCCGCGGCCAACAACAACCCGAACGGCACCGGCTACGTCGTCAACCTCGACTTCAAGTCCGAGGGCGGCACCAAGTGGGGTGCGTTCACCGCGGCCAACGTCCAGCAGGCCGTCGCGGTCGTGCTCGACGGCGAGGTCATGTCCGCGCCGACCATCCAGTCGGCCATCTCGGGTGGTTCCACCGAGATCAGCGGCAAGTTCACGCTGAAGGAAGCCCAGAACCTCGCGAACACGCTGAAGTACGGCGCTCTGCCGCTGTCCTTCGACGCGTCCGAGGCGCAGACGGTCTCCCCGACGCTCGGCCTGCAGTCGCTCAAGGCGGGTCTCATCGCCGGCGGCATCGGCCTCGCGCTGGTCTTCGTCTACTGCATGTTCTACTACCGCCTCCTCGGCATCCTGACGATCCTGTCGCTGGCCCTGTCCGCGGTCGTCATCTACGCGGTGCTGGTCCTGCTCGGCCGCGTCATCGGCTTCACGCTCGACCTGGCCGGTATCGCCGGGTTCATCGTCGCGATCGGTATCACCGCGGACTCGTTCATCGTCTTCTTCGAACGACTGAAGGACGAAGTGCGTGAGGGCCGCACGTTCCGCTCGGCCGTGCCGCGTGCGTGGGTTCGTTCCCGCCGCACGATCCTCTCCGCCGACGCGGTCAGCTTCATCGCCGCCGCCGTGCTGTACATCATCGCGGTCGGCCAGGTGAAGGGCTTCGCGTTCACCCTGGGCATGTCGACGGTCCTCGACCTCGTGGTCGTGTTCCTCGTGACGCACCCGCTGGTCGCGATGGCGTCGAAGTCCAAGTTCCTGACCAACTCGAGCCTGTCGGGTCTGGGTGGTGCCGCCCGCGAGGGTGCCGCGCACCGCGCGACCACGACCGGCAAGACCACCGCCGTGAAGGAGGCCTGACGTGAGCAGCGTGTTCTCGCGCCTTTACGTGGGCAACGGCGCCTTCGACATCGTCGGCAAGCGCACCCGCTGGTACATCACCTCCGCCATCATCCTGCTGATCTGCATCGGCTCGATGGTGTTCAACGGCTTCAACTTCGGCATCGACTTCAAGGGCGGCACCAAGATCTCGATGCCGTCCGTGTCGGTCAGTGGCCAGGCCATCACGACGGGAGCCGTCGAGGACGCCTACGCGAAGGCACTGCCCGGCAAGAAGCCGAACGCCGTGCAGGCCGTCGGTTCCGGCGCCAGCGCGACGATCCAGCTCAAGTCGCCCGCGCTGAGCATCGCGGAGGTCGCGACCCTGAAGGCGGGGCTGGCGCAGGACACCCAGCCGCAGGGCGGTGCGGGAGCGATCTCCGACAGCGCCGTCTCCGCGTCCTGGGGCGGTGAGATCAGCGGCAAGGCCCTGTGGGCCCTGGTCTGGTTCTTCATCGCGGTGACCATCTTCCTGGTGCTCTACTTCGAGTGGCAGATGGCCGTCGGCGCGCTCGTCGCCGTGTTCCACGACGTCATCATCACCGCGGGCGTGTACTCGCTCATCGGCTTCGAGGTGACGCCGGCGACGGTGATCGGTCTGCTCACCATCCTCGGCTTCTCCCTGTACGACACGGTCGTCGTGTTCGACAAGGTCAAGGAGAACACCCGAGGCCTGCTGGGCCTGACCCGCCGCACGTACGCCGAGGCGGCGAACCTGGCGCTGAACCAGACCCTGATGCGCTCGATCAACACCTCGCTGATCGCGCTGCTCCCGGTCATCGGCCTGCTGGTCGTCGGCGTCGGCATCCTGGGCGTCGGCACCCTGCAGGACCTGGCGCTCGTGCAGCTCGTCGGCATGTTCATCGGCGCCCTGTCCTCGATCTTCCTCGCCACCCCGGTGCTGGTGGACCTGAAGATGCGCGACCCGAAGTACATCGCGCAGGCCAGGCGCGTGGCCACCCGCCGCGCCAAGGCCGCGGGCCCGCAGGTCGCCGAGGGCGTCGAGTCGGTGGACGACGAGGCGCTCGCCGCCGACCTGCGCAAGGAGGAGGCGTACGCCGCCGCCGCGTCGGTGCCCCACCGCACCGCCAAGGCAGGCGACGCCCGCCGCCGTCCGACCGGAAAGCGTCAGCGTTGAAACTGGATCGTGCTCTGGGACTGATGCGTGAAGTCCCGGACTTCCCCCAGCCGGGGGTCGTCTTCCGGGACTTCACGCCGGTTCTCGCCGACCCCGACGCCCTGCGCGCCGTGGTCGACGCCCTTCAGGACAAGATCGACGACAGCACCCAGGTGATCGCCGCCATCGAGTCGCGCGGCTTCCTCCTGGGTGCTGCCCTGGGCTACGGCTGGCGCTACGGCGTCGTGCCGCTGCGCAAGCCGGGCAAGCTCCCGGTCGTCGCCGACTCGGTGTCCTACGCGCTCGAGTACGGCGAGGCGTCGCTGGAGCTTCCCGCGGACGCCATCCAGCCGGGCCAGCGCGTGGTCGTGGTGGACGACGTGCTCGCCACGGGCGGCACCGCCGAAGCCGCGTGCACGCTCGTCGAACGGGCCGGCGGCATCGTGACCGGTGTGTCGGTGGTGCTGGAGATCCAGGCTCTCGGTGGCCGTTCGCGCCTCGCGGGCCGTGACGTGCAGGCACTGATGACCGTGTGACGTTCTAAGCGGTGAAGGGGGACGGGGCGGATGCCTCGTCCCCCTTTCTCGTACAGGGGTCAGCCCGTGACCGGCACGACGAACCGGTAGGCGACCACGACGGTGATCGCCCACAGGAAGAAGAAGATCGGCAGTCCCAGCACGATCAGCTGCCAGGCCTTCATGTCACCGTGCCCGACGCGCGTCAGGGCGGCGGAGGCACCGAGCCACGGCACCACCCCGAGCAAGGCCGCGCGGGCACCCTCGTCGCCCCCGTTGGTGACGAGGTTGAGCAGGACGATCGCGGCGTACCAGATGCCCGCGAACGCCAGGCAGTGCCAGATCGGCCGATGTGAGTGCACGCGCCCATTCTCTCAGCGGACCACGAGCTGGAACGCGACGCCCACGACTACGAAGAGCATCGCGACGAGGAACGACAGCGCGAGGTAGAGCGGCAGCGTCAGGAAGATGAGCACCCACGGCTTGATCCTGACCTTCAGCGCGATCAGCCACGTGACCAACGCCGTGAGCAGCCAGATGATCCCACCGCCGACGAGCGCGCCCCGCAGCCCGCCAGCGCCGTAACCCGTCCTGTACGCCACGATGACCTGGACCGTGATGCTGGCGACGTACCAGACCGCGGCACCCGCCATGCAGTGCAGGAACGGCGTGCCGCGCCGCACGGCCGGTGGTGGAGCAGGAAACATGAGCGGTCCCCCCAGACCTCGTTCACGTCGAGTGATCGATCATGCCAGCTCCGCGACCACCCGTCACGGCGATTGCGAACAAAAGTCGCGTTCAGGCGAGCGGCGGCGGCGCCACGAAGGCGGCCCCGATGCTGACGAACACCAGCGTGACCAACGAGGCGGGCGCCGTCACGACCGCGATCTCCCACAGCTTCGGCGCCTTCGCGCGGCGCAGCACCAGCCAGCTCAGCGTGGTCGCGACCACCCAGCCGACCGACGAGCCGATGATCGACCTCGGGTCGATGTAGCCGGGGTCGTCGAGGGCGAGGTACGCCATCGTGCCCAGCCACACCAGTGTCATGGCGGCGCACCAGATCAGAGTCCTCACGGGGGCGAGTCTGTCAGGCGCTCCCAGTCGATTCGCCTCGGCCGCTCTCCGGCTGAGGCGACGGTTCCGCTTTGATGTCAAACAGTCACCTTCCGTGATTGTTGATGCTTGCGCGCTCGGGAGAGTCGAGAGTCCATCTGGCCTAGTGGCGCGCTGCACTCATTGGTGAGGGTCGAAATCTTATTGCCGAGCAGGCGGTGGTGTTGTTGGGCGCTGTTCGTCTCAATGGACAAATTAAGGACAGAATGTGGACAGGGCGACGTGTCGTCCGGAAGAGACTGCTCAGAGCTGTTTCTTTGGCGGTTGAGCTGTGTCGGACCACGGCTGCGGTGCGATCTGCTCATTCTGGTGAAGGTGTTCGATTCTGTTGGCTCAACTCCAATGGCTTGGGTTGGCAGCGCGCATTCCGGCTGCGCTGTTCGGGTGTATTTACGGCGGACCTGTTACTCCGGTCGGGTAAGAATCAGTATTCACTTGACAGGCGGAGTCAGGCCCAGGGTAGAACTACTTACCGTGACGACCACCACCGACGTGTCCCATGACCTGCGCGGGTGGCTCAGGGCGCTCGACGACGCTGACCTCGGTGTGGTGCTGATGCTGAGCCCGCCGCTGCGCGCAGCGGCGAGGCTTTCTTGCTCTGCGGGCGGGCGGGCGTCATCGAAGCGCGAGGTGCGAGCGGCACGAACGTGGCTCGCCAAGACGCAGGCGCATCAGGTGGCACGCGTCGCTGTGGCGATGCTGCCGCTGTCGGCCGAGCTGCTCAGGCGTTGCCTGTCGTTCGACGAGGCCGTGATCGACGACCCGACGAGCGAGCAACTCGGCGAGATGCTCGTGGCACTCGGTCGCCTCTTGGGGACGCTGACGCTCTTCGGCGTCCTGCTTGGTGACGTCACGGCCACGCCTCTCGCGACGAGGTGCCGCGCTGAGTTGGAGGGCGCACTTCGCGGCGCCGCAACGAAAACCCTGTCAGATCTCATTCGGAGCGGAGAACCTCACTTGACCTTTGGTGCGGACAGCGAGGAGCGCGAGACCGGACTCGAGCAGCGGGTGACAGAGCTACGGACCCTCGCCGCCGAGGTGTCGTCCGCCCTGCGTGCGCTGGCCGACGACGTGGAACGAGGTGCCGTCGCGAGTCAGGCGGTGGACGTCGACCGGTACACCGCGTCGCGAGATCGGCTCGTGCGTGATCTGGAACTCCCGGAGGACGCGGTCTTCGCCGACGCTGACGCGCGCTTGGAGGACCTGCGGAAGCAGGAGGCAGAGCGGCAGCGCGCGGAGAAGTCGATCGCCGAACTGGCGGAACAGATCCGGGGGCTCGAGACCTATCTCGCCACCGTTCCGGAGGAGGCCAAGGGTGGCTTGGAGGCCACTCTGACCGTGCTGCGCGAGAAGCACCTGGCGCTCACGTCCACAGAGGACGCGCTGAACGTGCAGGTGCCCCTGCCGGAAACGCCGGAACCAGTGCTGGAGGAACCGGAGCCGGTGCCGCAAGAGGAGGCGGCGCTGTCGGCTGGTCCCGAGCCCGAGCCCGAGCCCGAGCCCGAGCCCGAGCCCGAGCCCGAGCCCGAGCCCGAGCCCGAGCCCGAGCCCCAGCCCCAGCTGGGTGCCGTAGTGCCGGACAGCGCACCGGTGAAGGTGGAGCGGCACGACGCCCCTCAGCTCGAACTTCCGCAGCAGGACGAGTTCGTCCACGGTTGGGACGAGGGCGACCTGCCGCTCGCGGTCGAGCTGACGCGCGAGGGCCGGCTCGGCGAGGCGTACTGGTTGACGGCGATGTCGGGTGAGTTCGACCGGCGCGTGTCTGCGCTCCGATTCGCCGCGGCCGCCTACTCGGTCACGAGCAACGCGGAAGCGACCGCTGTGCTGGCGGCACTCGACCTGGACGCCCAGGAGCTCAGCTCCGACACCGAGGCGGCCGTCCTCGTTACCACGGCAGCACTGCGCGCCGGGCTGGTCGCGGGGTGGGGACACCCTCTGATCGCGCAGATCGACGTCGACCAGACGCTGCCCGAGGCCTGGAGGGCGCTGGTCGAGACGTGCGTCGCGGCGGTGCGCAGGGAGTACCGCGTCGACTTCGAAGTCGGTGTCGTGCGGCCCCAGGAGGACGTGCACGAAGCACGCGCCGAGCTCGGCAGGCAGGCGACGGTGCTGCTGGAGGAGCTCCCCAGGCGCAAGACCAACTACCAACGCGCGACCAGGGTGCTCCAGCGCCTCCTGGTGGCCGGGCAGCCGTTGTCCAACGCGCTCACCACTGTGCTGGCGTGGTCCGAAGGGGCGTCCAACGGACAGGCAGTGTCGGAGATCGCCACCGAGTTCGCGGCGCCGGAGGCGATCGATCGCATGATCGAGACCGCGGACGCGGCGATGCGGACGCCCAAACAGTCCAGGGTGCCGATCGTCGCCACGGCGTTGCGCACTCTGCGTCGCTCCGTCGAGGAGGTCTGCGCCCTCGTTCAGGAGGCCGACGCGGTGAGCAGGAGGCTGACCGCGTCCGAGTCCGACGACGCCGCCCTGGGAGCCAAGCTGCTCAGGGCCGCCGCCGAAGCGCGTGCGGCGGACGTGCCGTCCGGCATGGTCGGTGCCGCCGTGTCGTTGCTGCACAAGTGGCTCGAGTCGACCACAAGTCCGGTGTGGACCGGGTACAGCGCGAGCGACTCTCCACTGGCGAGCGGAGTTCCAGGAATCGCTGAGCCCAGTGCCGATGTGCTGCTGCCGTTGCCTGACCTGCCGCGCGACGCACAGGGCAGGCCGAACCAGGACGATCCGCGCACGTCGGCCGTGTTGGCCCGGTTGAGGGAACCGCTCGACCTGGACGCGGCGGTGCGGTCCTACTGCGAGGCCGGTGACCTGCACAGCGCAGAGCGGGTGATCGAGCTAGCCCAGGACGGCTTCTGGCGGGGCGCTCGCGTTTCGGCATCCGCGCGGGAGAAGGTCGTGGCGGCACGGGAGTCGTTCACTCGCCGCTACAACTCGGAGTTGAAGAAGGCGCACGAATTGTTCGCCCGGGTTCGCACGCAGAACCTCCTGAACCAGGACGAGGAGACCGCGGTCAACGGTCGCTTGGTGGCACTCGGCAAGGTCATGGACGGTCAGTTCGACGGCCGGTTCGACGAGGCCTTGCGTCAGGTCGACCTCCTGGTGGACCACCTCGACGCCAAACAGCGCTCCCGGGTCGAGAAGCTCCGCGCCGAGCTCGCGGCGCTGAACCTCGCCGACGACGATCGCCGACGGGTGACCGGACTGCTGGACGACGACGACACGGTGACCGCAGCGGAGTTCTTGGCGTTCGCCAGGGAGGGCAAACCGTTGCCCGAACACGGGGAGCTGTCCGGGCAGGACCTCAGGATGTTCGCCGAGGTACTGACGCGGGGCGGCGCCCGCGGGCTGACGGTTCCGCAGACCGGTGCGTCTCACTGGGCCCAGCTGATCCTGAACGGTGGAGCGCTGGCCGAACTCGGTGCTGCGGGCGTCCGAGCCTGGGACTCGCTCACCGACACCCGTCAGCACAGCGGCGACAAGATGCCGGGCGCGGTGAGGGACATCCTGCGAGTGCTCGGCCTGAACTCCGGCTCTAGGCCGCGTGACCACCAGCCGCGGCAACGGCGCGGATTCCGCAAGTTCCGCGTGCAGGGCGTGCCCAGCGACGGTTCCTACGTCTCGGCGCTCGGCTCGGCGGCGACCGAGTACAACGTTACGGTGGTCGTCGAGGAGCGCCGCGGCCGGTCCGTTCTCGACGACGTTCTGGGCCAGGAGGAATCGGGACGCGCCAACATCATCCTCTACCTGCACCCGATGGACCTGGCCGCACGGCGCCAGCTCGCCGCACAGGCCGTCGGCTCACCGGCACAGGCACTGGTGGTGGACCCCGCGGTCTTCGGCTGGGTCGCCGCCACGGCGCCGGGTTCGTGGCGAGCTACGCAACGGGTCACGTTGCCGTGGACCGCGTTCAACCCATACACGCCCTTCGTCGCCGGACTGGTACCACCCGAGGTGTTCGTGGGGCGGGCAAAGGAGATGGCCGAAGTCGTCGACGCGCACGGCGGCCTGTTCATCTACGGCGGGCGTCAGCTCGGCAAGTCGGCGCTGCTGCGCAGGGTCGAGGCCACCTTCAACTCGGTGGAGGACCAGCACGCGGTCTACCTCGACCTGAAGGGCCGGGGCATCGGCGAGGCCGAGCCCGCCGGGCGGATCTGGCGCGAGCTCGTCGTCGAGCTCAAGGAACGCGGCCTCCTGCAATCGAAGATCGCCAGTGACGTCTCCGCCGACGACGTGGTCACCCAGATCCGCACGTGGCTCAACAACAACCCCGGCAAGCGGTTGCTGCTGCTGGCGGACGAGGCTGATGCGTTCCTCACCGCGGACTCGCGCGGCGTGCCGACGGCGGGCGGCGTCGCGACCTTCCCGAACGTGTTGCGGCTCAAGGAACTCATGGAGTCCACGGACCGGCGGTTCAAGGTCGTGTTCGCCGGTCTGCACCAGGTCCAGCGCTTCGGGCACCTGTCGAACGTACCGCTCGTGCACGGTGGGCCCGACGTCCTGGTGGGTCCGCTGGACGCCGCGGACGCGCGCAGGCTCGTGGCGGAACCATTGGCGGCGCTGGGATACGCGTTCGAACAGCCCGAGCTGGTGTGGCGCTTGCTCGCCGCGACGAACTACCAGGCCAGCCTCATCCAGATCTTCTGCGAGGAACTCGTGAGGACGTTGCACAACCGGGCTTCCCACGTCCAGGACCTGCCGGTGCGGATCAGTGAGAACGACGTCGAAGCCGTCGCGGCGAACAACCGGGTCCGCGCGCGGATCGCTGAACGCCTCCGCATCACGATCAACCTTGAGGACCGCTACCGGGTCCTGATGCTGATCATCGCCCTGGAGAGCCTCAACGACTCCTTCGGCGCCGACTACGGAGCGGACGAACTCCTGGAACAGGCTCAGGTCTACTGGCCCGCCGGGTTCAACGACATGACAGTCAAGCAGACCGGCATCCACCTCGACGAGATGGTCGGCCTCGGCCTGCTCATCAGGTTGTCAGGGCAGGACCGGTTTGCGGTGCGCAGCCCGAACGTGGTCAACATGCTCGGTACCAAGACGGACCTCGAACGGGAGCTGCTCGAGACCGACTTCGATCTGCCCTACCAGTACAACCCGCGGGATGCGCGCAGGTTGCTCCTGGTCGACGACACGGGCACCGACCTCAGGAGCCCTCTCACCGACGGGCAGCTGTCGGATCTCACCAACCCGACCGCGGGGGTGTCGGTCGTTGCCGGCTCGGTCGCACTCGGCATCGATCGAGTGGTGGACGCCGTGCGCGCCTACGCCGAGGTGCGCGGGCTCAACGCACCTGTCTGCAGAAGCGCGATGGAGGTGCAGTCCGCCCTGCGCCGCAAGGGGCAGCTGCTCGTCGTCGCGGACCTGCGGGGAAAGCAGCAGACCGAGATCCGTCGCGCGCATCAAATGCTGGCTGACGCTGGAGTGGCCGCTGTGCTGGTGCTGGAACGCGACACGGCGGAGAAGCTCGGCACCGAGCTGGTGCGGCTGACGAGGTGGACGGCGGGGAGCCTGCGCAGCTGGCCGGAGTGCCCGTTCGACGTGTTCGCCGACCGGACGCGGCTGATCGAGGCCACAGGGGGCTGGCCGCAGCTGGTGGAGAAGTCGATCAGTGCGGTCGTCCGGCGCGGCCGGACGCAGGGGCAGGCGATCGAGGCCGTGACGCGCAGCGCCGCAAACCAGTCGTGGGCCGCCGACTTCCTGGATCTCGCCGGGGTGGGACCGGCCCTGCGTGATCGGATCAGCGTCTGGGTCGACTACTTCTACCCCGGCGACCCGGTGTCGCCCGCCGACGTCGCGGAAGCGATGGAAACCGACCTGGTTCAGGTGACGGTCTTGCTGCAAGAGCTCGCGGACTTGGGAATCCTCGACGAGGGTCCCCTCGGTGTCTCCCTCGACCGGCTCGTGCACAACTGCCTGACGACGTTGCACCGCACGTCGTGACCGGGCAGACGTGGGAACTGGCGGCGTTGCCTGGCCCGCGGGGGCATCTTGACGCCGTTGTGCGCGATCTCGACGACGGGCTCAGCTGCGTTCTGGTGTTCCCGGACGAGCTCGTCGAGCGAGGCACGGCCGACGAGCTCGTGCAGGTGCTCGGTCTGCGGTCCTGCGGCGTCCGGGTGCGGCCGTTGTCCAGCCGCCGGGTCGTCGTCCTGGAGACTCCCCACTGGGAGAGCCCAGCGACGACGGCGCTTCCGGAGTGGGCGCGGGACACGTTCGGCCCGATCGAGTTCGACGACGTTCCGCACGTGTCGCCGGCGGCGGTCGACCGGCCGGAGGAGACGGTCGTGGACCGGTTGTGCGAGGCGTTTCGCATCTCTGAGGAGGGTGACCCACTGGTTCAGCTGGTCACCGGCGACCACATGACCGGCAAGGTGATCGTGCTGTGCGGCTGGGACGGCTGGGACTCGGCGGACCTAGGCGCGTGCGTGGGCCGTTTCACCGCACTTGTGAAGGAACACGGGATTCCGCCGGCGGAGAGGCCCCGGCTCCTGATGGTGGTTCGTGAGGACGACGTGCCGACGTCCGTGCAGGAGCGGGTCGACCAGGTCACTACGAGGGTGCACTGGTGGTGGGACGTGTACGGGAGGCTCGACACGGCGACGGTCGCTGCGGAGGTTCGTAGAGGGTCGCCCTGGCAGACCAGCAAGGGGAGGGTGACCACCCTTCGAGAACACGTCGCGGCCGAGGTGCTGGTCGAGGTCGCAGGCCCTGACCTGCTTCTGGCAGAGCACCTCGCCCAGTCGTGGGACGGCAGGGTCGCGACGCTCGCCGACCAGGTCACGGCACTGCCGCACGACACAGCCGACGACCTGGTACCCGCGGAGATCGCCGGCCGGACGGGAGGTGCCCGCCCGCCACAAGCGCTCAGACGTGCGTGGCGCAGGGGAGTGGTGGACCGGTGGGACGGGCGCCTACGGATCAGTCCCGCGGCCAAGGTGCTGACCTCGAACCAGGTCGATCTCGACACACTCGTCTGGCGCGGCCAAAGCCGGGCGCTCATGCCGATGGTCGACGGATGTCGTGCACATCTGGAGAAGGTGCTGCGGGCTCGAGTCTCTAAATCGGTGGTCGAGTCGCTGGTGCAGGGCCACGCCGACGAGCAACGGCGGCGCGGCCGGCACAGGCACGGTGTGGTCGAGCTGGGAGCGATGGCCTGGTCTGTGAGCACGAGACAGGTGCACCTCTCGCAGGCAGACGCCGACCTGTTGTTCCGCGCCTGGGACATCCGCAACGCGTTGGCCCACCTGCACCCGCTGAGCGATGACGAAATCGATCGCCTCGCAGCGGTGATGCCCGAAACACTTTGGTGAATCCCTGGGGATATTGGACTTAATCGGCATTGATTTCTTTTTGTTTGTTGCGTGCGTGGGTGCTCATGTGCGCGTTGTGCGCTAACGGCTCCTATGGAAACTTCGCCTGTGCTGTTCACCCGAATGTGTCTGCGCTGACGTGCTGGTCCGCTGCGATCGCGCGGTATGGTCGAACGCATGAGCGAACCGGAACTCCGTCTTCTGTCCACCGACGAGCTGCTTGCCGCAGTCGTCGGAGACGTGGCGGAAATTCGCGTTCTTGAGAATCGCATGATGCGGAAGATCGCTGAATTGTCCCGCCGCGGGGCCGCCGCCGAGCTGGGGTACAGGAATGTGGCGCACGTGCTGCGCCACGCCGTGCGCTGGGACCTGAGGACCGCCCGTCAGTGGGTCGCCCGCGCCGAGGTCCTGTCCGGCCCGCTGCTGGAGCTCCCGGTCACCGCCGCCGCTGTGGCGGAGGGTGCTCTCTCCGGCGACCACATCTCGGCGGTGGCCGAGGTGATGAAGGAGTTGCCGCCCGAGGCCGAACGGTCTGTGGTCGAGTTCGCCCTGGCGCACGAGCCCAGCGCGGTGCGTGCGTTCGGCAGGGAGCTGGCGTACCGGCTCTACCAGCGCGACGAGGAGCCGGGCGAACCCTGGGCGGAGCAGCCGGCCAACCGGCTGCGCATGGAGTGGAAGGGCGAGCAACTTGAGGTGTGGGCGAGGCTCGACAAGATCACCGGCGCGAAGTTCGAGGCGCTGATCGACCCGCTGGCCGCACCCCGCCCGACCACTCCGGAAGAAGGCCCTGACGCCCGCTTGCGGGCCGAACGCGAGGGCGACGCCTTCGCCGACCTGATCGACCTCGCGCTGCGCGCCGACGGCCTCCCCGAGCACGGCGGCGAGCCGGTGACCCTCACCCTGACGATGGCGTACGCCGACCTGGCCGCCCAGACGGGCTTGGGCGTGCTCGACAACCGAGTCCGCGTCCCCGCCCCTCTGGTCCGCCGCCTCGCCTGCAACGCGGGCGTGATCCCGGTGGTCATGGGCGGCCGCTCCGAACCGATGGACGTAGGCCGCAAGACCAGAACCTTCCCCGCGGCCATCCGCCGCCTGCTGGTCGCCAGAGACCAGGGCTGCACCTTCCCCGGCTGCGACCGCCCGCCGAAGCACTGCGACGCCCACCACGTCAGATTCTGGTCGGAGGGCGGCGAGACGTCGGTCGGCAACGCGGCCCTGCTGTGCCGCCACCACCACACCTTGATCCACCAGAGCGACTGGGAGGTGCAGCTCCACGATGGAACCCCGACCTTCATCCCGCCGGCATGGCTCGACCCCGCCCGCGTTCCGAGAACCAACACCAGGCTCCGGACCGGCCGCCACGTCGCCTAGCAGCGCACCCGTTTTCATCCGAACGAGCTGGTTCGTGGAGGAGGGCCAATGCCTACCGTCGGACGAATGACTGCGATCACCTCCACCGCCTACAGCCGCGACCTGGGCGACGAACTGCGCCGCCTCCGCGAGAAGTTCACCGGCCTGACCGGCCACGCCTTCGCGGAACAACTCGGCTGGGACCCGAGCAAGGTCTCCAACATCGAGAAGGGCAAGGCGCGCGCGAGCGAGATCGACCTCGTCCAGTACCTGATGACGTGCGGCCGCGACAGCAACCACTTCGAGGCGTTCCGAGAGCGCTACCGCTACGCGTTCGACCCGTATGTCCTGCAGGTCTCGGACAACCTGCGCACGATCGCCATGGCAGAAGCGACGGCCAAGAAGATCACCAGCTTCGACGGTCTGACAGTGCCGGGCCTGATTCAGATCCCGGAGTACGCGCGAGCGTTGTTCACCGAGGGTGGGCACACCGCGCCGGAGGACGTCGAGACGTACGTTCAGCATCGGGTCGACCGGCAGGCAATCATGAAGCGGCCCGATCGCCCGGACTGTCTCTTCTACGTGCACGAACTCGCCTTGCGGATGCTTGTGGGCGATGTGCGGATCATGGAGGAGCAGTACCTGCGCATGCTCTTCCACACGCACATCCTCCGCATCGTGCCCATGTCGGCGGGCGCGGCCATCGCGACGAGATCGGCGCGCATGCTGTTCAGCTTCGAGAAGCACACGCCGTTGGCGTACAGCGAAACGGATGTGGCTCAGGTATTCGCCCACGACGGCAAGGCCATCGCGAACAGTCGAGAGTTCTTCAAGTGGTTGGATGCCCGCGCATTGGATGAGGGAGAATCGCGGAGCCTGCTGGCGAACTACGTCGGCAGACTGCGAGAGGACTCTCATGGCGGCCGAGCGGACTTGGCGTAAGAGCTCCTACAGCGGTGACACGGCGAGCGGTTCGTGCGTCGAGGTGTCGCTCGCCGGGGACGCTCTCGTGCGTGATTCGAAGGCCGCCGGCGGTGACGTCCTGGCGTTCTCCGTCTCCGCCTGGCGGGCGTTCGTGGTGAGCGTCGCCTGATCGGCCCAGCGGTAGTTTGCGCGGCGTTCACCGTGTGAGCTGTGCCGCTCAGCGCGCCATCGGAAGTTTCCCCATCGTAAACGCGTTATCCTCGGTACTCGCGAGACCCGAGGAGCGTGGGGTTGAGTCAAGACACCGAACCCGCTGCGACGGTTGTTCAACCGTCGGCGACCCGGCGTGTGCGCGCCCGCCTTGCGCGGCGTATCACCGCCCAACGTGCGGCCCCGGTGAAGCAGGTCCTCGAACCTCTCGCCGCCGTGCACCGTGACCTCCATCCCAAGGCCGATCTGGCGCTTCTGCAGCACGCGTACGACGTTGCCGAGGAGAAGCACCGCCCGCAGCGCCGCAAGTCCGGCGACCCGTACATCACGCATCCGCTCGCCGTGGCGACCATCCTCGCCGAGCTGGGCATGGACACCACGACGCTGGTGGCAGCGCTGCTGCACGACACCGTGGAAGACACCGACTACTCGCTCAACCAGCTCAAGGAGGACTTCGGAGAAGAAGTCGCCCGGCTGGTCGACGGGGTCACGAAGCTCGACAAGGTCAAGCTGGGGGCAGCGGCCGAGGCCGAGACCATTCGCAAGATGGTCATCGCGATGGCGAAGGACCCGCGGGTCCTGGTCATCAAGCTCGCCGACCGGCTGCACAACATGCGCACCATGCGGTTCCTGCCGCCGGAGAAGCAGGCCCGCAAGGCCCGTGAAACGCTCGAGGTGCTCGCGCCGCTCGCCCACCGGCTGGGCATGGCGACGGTCAAGTGGGAGCTGGAGGACCTCGCGTTCGCGATCCTGCAGCCCAAGAAGTACGACGAGATCGTGCGCCTGGTCGCGAAGCGCGCGCCGAGTCGCGACACGTACCTGAGGTCCGTCGTCTCCGAGCTGAACACCCAGCTGGAGAGCGCGCGGATCGTCGCGAAGGTCGAGGGCAGGCCGAAGCACTACTACTCGATCAACCAGAAGATGATCGTCCGCGGCCGGGACTTCGACGACATCCACGACCTCGTGGGCGTCCGGATCCTCGTGGACGAGGTGCGTGACTGCTACGCGGCGATGGGCGTCGTGCACGCCGCCTGGCAGCCCATGCCGGGGCGGTTCAAGGACTACATCGCGCAGCCCCGGTTCGGCGTGTACCAGTCGCTGCACACGACCGTCATCGGTCCCGACGGCAAGCCCCTGGAAGTGCAGATCCGCACCCAGGAGATGCACCAGAGGGCCGAGTACGGCATCGCGGCGCACTGGCGCTACAAGGAGACCAAGGGCACGCACAACGGCAAGTCCGTCGAGATCGACGAGATGGCGTGGATGCGTCAGCTCCTCGACTGGCAGCGGGAAGCCGCGGACCCCGGTGAGTTCCTCGAGGGGCTGCGCTGGGACCTCGCCGCGCGCGAGATCTTCGTGTTCACCCCCAAGGGTGACGTCGAGACGTTGCCGACGGGCTCCACGCCTGTCGACTTCGCCTACTCGGTGCACACCGAGGTCGGTCACCGCTGCATCGGCGCCCGTGTGAACGGTCGTCTCGTCGCTCTGGAGCGCAAGCTCGAGAACGGTGAGGTCGTCGAGATCTTCACCTCCAAGGCGGAGGGTGCGGGCCCGTCCCGCGACTGGCTGAGCTTCGTGGCGTCCCCGCGCGCCAAGGCGAAGATCAAGCAGTGGTTCGCCAAGGAGCGCAAGGAAGAGGCGATCGAGCAGGGCAAGGACGCGATCACCAAGGAGGTCCGGCGTGTCGGGCTTCCGATCCAGCGCCTGGTCAGCGTCGACTCGATGCAGGCCCTCGCGAAGGAACTGCACTACCCGGACATGAGCGCGTTGTACGCGGCGGTCGGCGAGGGGCACACCTCGGCCCGCCACGTCGTGCAACGGCTCGTCGCGCAGCTCGGCGGTGTCGACCACGCCGAGGAGGAGCTGGCCGACCGCGCCACCCCGTCCACGGTCACCCGGCGCCGCCCCACCGGCGACGCGGGCGTGATCGTCAAGGACGCGGGCGACGTGTGGGTCAAGCTCGCCCGTTGCTGCACTCCGGTGCCGGGCGACGACATCCTCGGCTTCGTCACGCGCGGTGGCGGCGTGTCGGTGCACCGCACCGACTGCACGAACGCGGAGGAGCTGCTGAAGTCGCCGGAACGGCTCCTCGACGTCGAGTGGGCGCCGTCGTCCTCCAGCGTCTTCCTGGTCGCCATCCAGGTGGAGGCGCTCGACCGGCACCGGCTGCTCTCGGACGTCACGAAGGTGCTGGCCGACGAGCGCGTGAACATCCTGTCGGCGTCGGTGACGACGTCGCGCGACAGGGTGGCCGTCAGCCGGTTCTCGTTCGAGATGGGCGACCCGAAGCACCTCGGCCACGTACTGAAGGCCGTGCGCGGCATTGAGGGCGTCTACGACGTGTACCGCGTGACGTCGGCCTCGTAACCGGGGCAAGTCGCACGAAAGGGGCCCCGGAGCGAGTTGCTCCGGGGCCCCTTTCAGGTGCGGGTGGCGACTAGTTCGCGACCAGTGCCGACTTGATGTCGACCGGGGTCTTCGGCTTGCCGTCGCCCTGGCCGGGCTGCTGGGAGATCGTGCCGGTCTTGGCGACCTCGTCGACCTTCTTCAGCGACTCCTCGTCGACCGTGCCGAAGACGTTGTACTTCGCCTGCAGGTTCGAGGCGTCGCCGTAGACGATGAAGAACTGCGAGCCGTTGGTGTCCGGGCCCGAGTTCGCCATGGCGAGCACGCCGCGGCCGTAGGTGAGCTCCGGGTAGACCTCGTCCTTGAACGAGTAGCCGGGGCCGCCCATGCCGTTGCCGCCGGGGTCGCCGCACTGCAGCACCTGGATGCCGGTCACGGTGAGGCGGTGGCAGGTCGTGTTGTCGAAGTACTTCTGCTTCGCCAGCTCCACGAAGTTGTGGACGGTGCACGGCGCGAGCGAGCGGTCCAGGTTCAGCTTCAGGTCACCGATGGAGGTGCCGAGCGTGACGCCGACCGTGCCGGTGGTGGGCTGCTCGCCGTTCGCGGGAGGAGTGTTCTCCTTGGCCGCCGGCTCCTGGCCCTTCGTGTATTCACAATTCACCTTCGCCGGAAGCGCCGTGGGGCGCTTCGCGATCTGGTGCATCGCGGTGGGGATGTTCTCCGCCTTGTCCACCGACTCCTGGGTGGGAGTCTCCGACGCGGCGGCGTCACCATTCCCGAAGACGTCGTTAGTCGCGAGGAACCACACGCCACCTCCGACGAGCGCAACAACGACGACCGTCGAGACGACGGCGATGATACGACGCTTCTTGGCCCGCTCGTGGCGGTAGACCATCTGACGCTCAAGCTTGCGCTTGGCTGCCGCGCGTCGCTGCTCGTTGGTGGGCACGTGCTCCCTCCCCAGGGACTCATGCGAATAGGGCGGTCGGCTCGGGAGTCTAGGGCCTGGGCATATGAGCTTTGTGTGGTGGTTAGGCTGTCGTTGAACAGGGAGGTCATTTTCGTGCTCGTGATCGGGTTCCCGACTGGTGCGCTCCAGGCGAACTGCTTCGTCCTGGCGGCCGGTGAGGGCGAGCCCTGCGTGATCATCGATCCCGGTCAGGACGCGGTCGAGCCGATCGAGCAGGCCCTGCGCCAGCACCGTCTCGCACCTGTCGCCGTGCTGCTCACGCACGGGCACTTCGACCACACGTTCTCCGTCACCCCCGTCTGCGACGGCAACGACATCCCCGCGTACATCCACCCCGATGACGTGGAGATGCTCGCCGACCCGTTGAAGGGCATCAGCCGCGAGTCCGCCGCGTTCTTCGGGGGCAACCTGGAGATGCGGGAGCCGTCCGAGGTCCGCGAGCTGGCCGACGGCGCCGCGCTCGACCTCGCCGGTCTGCAGATCACCGTCGACCACACGCCGGGCCATACCGGCGGGTCGGTGATGTTCCGATCCGGTGTGCAGGAAGGCGGTCGCCTGGTGATCTCGGGTGACACGCTCTTCGCCGGTTCCATCGGACGCACCGACCTGCCCGGCGGTGACCACTCACGAATGCTGTCGTCTCTGCAGAACAAGGTCATGACCTTGCCCGACGACACGGTGGTGCTGCCCGGCCACGGCCCGACGACGACCATAGGCCGCGAACGAGCGACGAACCCGTACCTGCTCCAACTGCAGGACGCCGTTCAGACGAACGACGCGCCGGCCGCCCCGCACCGAGGACTCTGAGAAACGTGTTTTCCGCACCCAAAGGCGTTCCCGACTACATCCCGCCGACGTCCGCCGCGTTCGCGCACGTCCGGTCGACGCTGACCCGTGCCGCCGAGCTCGCGGGCTACGGCTACATCGAGCTGCCCGTCTTCGAGGACACGGCGTTGTTCTCGCGCGGTGTCGGCGAGTCGACCGACGTCGTGACGAAGGAGATGTACACCTTCCTCGACCGCGGTGACCGCTCCATCACCCTGCGCCCCGAGGGCACCGCGGGCGTGATGCGGGCCGTGATCGAGCACAGCCTCGACCGCGGCTCGTTGCCGGCGAAGCTCTACTACGCGGGCCAGTTCTTCCGCGCCGAGGCGCCGCAGGCCGGCCGGTACCGGCAGTTCCACCAGGTCGGCATCGAGGCGATCGGCATCGACGACCCGGCCCTGGACGCCGAGGTCATCGCCGTCGGCGACGCGGGGTTCCGCGCGATCGGCCTCACCGGCTACCGGCTGGAGCTCACGTCGCTGGGCGACGCGAACTGCCGTCCCGCGTACCGCGCGCTGCTGCAGGAGTTCCTCGCGAAGCTGCCGCTCGACGAGGCGACGCGGAAGCGGGCCGAGCTGAACCCGCTGCGCGTGCTGGACGACAAGCGCCCCGAGGTGCGCGCGCTGGTCGCCGAGGCACCGCTGATGGTGGACCACCTGTGCGACGCGTGCCGTGAGCACTACGAGCTCGTCAAGGGGTACTTGACCGAGCTGGGCGTGAAGTTCGTCGAGAATCCGCGCATGGTCCGCGGTCTCGACTACTACACGAAGACGACGTTCGAGTTCGTCCACGACGGCCTCGGTGCCCAGTCGGGCATCGGCGGCGGCGGTCGCTACGACGGCCTGATGGCGCAGCTCGGCGGTCAGGAGCTGTCCGGTGTCGGCTTCGGTCTCGGCGTCGACCGGGCGCTGCTCGCGGCGCAGGCCGAGGGCGTGCTGCCGGAGTTCAGCCGGGTCGACGTGATCGGCGTGCCGCTGGGCGAGGCCGCGCGGGCGCGCCTGGTCGCGATCGCCGGTGAGCTGCGTGCCGCGGGCGTCCGGACCGACCTGGTCTACGGCGGCCGTTCGATGAAGGCGGGCTTCAAGGCCGCCGACAAGTCGGGCGCGAGGCTGGCGCTGGTGCTCGGTGAGCGCGACCTGGAGGCCGGCAACATCGGGGTCAAGACCCTCGCGACCGGCGAGCAGGTCACCGTGCCGCTGGCGGACGTGGTCGAAGAGGTGCGGAAGGCGCTGTGAGCGACGACAAGCTCGTTCTCGACCTGCTCGACAAGGCGACGGTCCGCAAGCGAGCGCGCATGGTGGCGATCGGCGGCATCATGGTCGCCCTCGCCTTCGGCGCGATCGTGGGTCTGATCGGTGGCCGCTGGCCCGGCGTCATCGCCGGGGCGATCGTGTCGGTGCCGGTGATCCTGCTGGCCATGTCCGAGGCGCGCCGCACGGTGTGGCTGGAGGGCACGACCGTGTACGTGCGGGCGTTCGGCACGCGCAAGGTCGACCTGGCGGTCGCCGACGCCCTGGACCTGCTGGTCACGGACCTGCGCGGCGCCCGGACCGTCGGCCTGTTCGTGCGCGGCGGCAAGAAGGCGATCAACATCGCCCTGTCGATGTACGCGGGAACGGGCGGCCGCGAGCTGGGCGTCTACCAGCTCCGCCGGCTCGCTGACGCGCTGGCCGCACGCGGGGACACGCCGGGGCTGGTGTTCTCGGAGCTGCTCGTCGCTCAGCTGCGCGCCGAGGCGCGCGGCATGGCGGCGGCGGAACGGCCGCTGTACCGGCTCGGCTCGCTGGCGCCGGCCGGGCGGATGGCGCAGAAGCTCCATCCGGACGCCGTCTCGAAGTTCGTCACGTCGCTGGACTGAACCGGCTCAGGTGCCCCAGAGGCCCGAGGGCGGGGCGGGGGAGAGGGTCGCGGTCGCATCGGTGGTGACCGGTGCGCCGCCGATGAACTTCGTCAGCCCCGTCCCGTGCTCCACCCGGCCGGGGAACGGGTCTCCGGCCGTCGCGCGGGTCAGCTGCTGCATGGGCAGGCCGTTGTGCGACGCCATGATCACGAAGTTGCCGAAGCGCCTGCCGCGGAACACGCCCGGTTCGGCCATCACGCAGACGTGTTCGAACACCGAGCGCACGGTCGCGCACTGGGCGCGGGCGAACTGCAGGCCGTTGCCGTCGCCGATGTTCGCCGCGTAGATGCCGTCGCCGGCGAGCGCGGCCGACGCCTGCTCCACGAACTCGACCGACGTCAGGTGCGCGGGTGTGCGGGCTCCGGCGAAGCAGTCGGTGATGATCAGGTCGAACGAGCCGGGGCGTGCTTTGACGAGCACGGCGCGGGCGTCGCCTGTGGTGATCTTCACCCGTGGGGGTGGCGGGAGTTCGCGGCGGATGAACGCGATCAGCCCCGCGTCGATCTCGGCCACCTGCTGAGACGCCCGAGGGAGTAGATCGGCCACGTAGCGCGCTAGCGTGAGAGCGCCACCACCGAGGTGGAGCACACGCGAAGGCGCGGTGAGATCGACGATGTGACCCAGCCGGCGGACGTACTCGAACTCCAGGTAGGTCGGGTCGTCGAGGTCCACATGCGACTGTGGGGTTCCGTTGACCCGCAACGTCCAGGAGTTCCGTCCACCGAGATCGGGGACCAGTTCGGCGACGCCGGAGTCGATCGACTCGGTGATCGCCTCTGTGTCGGGCCGCTGTCTTCCCACTGCTCTATTGTCTCATCGCGTGTGTCAGCTCTGAGGAGGAACCCAAGTGCAGGTCATCGCCAACGTACTGCTCGCCCTCGTGGCGTTGATCCACCTCTACATCGTGGTGCTGGAGATGTTCCTCTGGACGACGCCGCGCGGCCAGAAGGCGTTCGGCCTCACGCCCGAGTTCGCGCAGGAGTCGAAGGCCCTCGCGGCGAACCAGGGTCTCTACAACGGGTTCCTCGCCGCCGGTCTGATCTACGCGCTGATCCGCCAGGACTTCGGCGCGTCCGTGCTGTTCACGGTGTTCGTGATCGTCGCGGGCGTCTACGGCACGTTCACGGCGAGCCGGAAGATCTTCTTCGTGCAGGTGGTGCCGGGCGTGCTGACGCTGCTCTTCGTGCTCTTGGCTCACTAGGACGTTCCCACGGCCCCTTGTCGGGGTCGTAGCCGGTGAAGAGGTCGCCCTCGATGCGCGCGGGCCGTGGCTTTTCGGGTTTCACGGGCTTCGCGGCACGCTTCACGGTCTTCGGTTCGGGCTCAGGCTCGGGTTCGGGGTCCGGCTGTGACACGGGCTGGGCGATGGGGGCGACCTCCTGGCGTACCGCGACCAGGGCGGCCAGGGCGGTGGTCACCGGGATCGCCGCCACCAGGCCGATGCTGCCCACGAGCGTGCGGACGATCTCCTGCGCGATCTGCTGCGCCGTCAGGATCTCGCCCATCGACCGCCCGGCCAGCGAGATCGCCAGCAGCAACGGCAGCGCGGCGCCCGCGTAGGCCATCACGAGCGTGTTCACGACGGACGACATGTGGTCGCGCCCGATCCGCGAACCCGCCGCGAAGAGCTCGCGCCACGTCAGCTTGTCGTTGGCCCGGCGAAGCTCCCACACCGCGCTGGTCTGCGTGACCGTCACGTCGTCCAGCACGCCCAGCGCGCCGATCAACGTGCCCGCGAGCAGCAGTCCGCGGGTGTCGATGTCGGTGCCGAGGAGCGTGACGAGGTTCGTCGTGTCCTCGTCCAGGCCGGTCAGCTTCGACACGGCCGAGAACAACGCGCCCAGCACGCCGATCAGCGCGAGGCTGACCAGCGTTCCGAGGACCGCTGTCGACGTGCGCGCCGATATGCCGTGCGTCAGGTACAGCACCATGAACATGATCAGCCCGGCGCCGACCACCGCGACCATCAACGGGTTCTCGCCCGCGAGGATCGACGGCATCACGAACAGCACCAGCACCACGAAGCTCAGCAGCAACGCGCCCAGGGCGGCGAGCCCCTGCCATCGGCCGAGCAGCAGCACGGCGGCCGCGAACAGCAGTGCCAGCACGGCGAGTGACCAGCCGCGCTGGAAGTCGACGATCTGGTACGACTCGGCGGCCTGCGGCTGGCTGCCCGCGTAGGACAGCACCACCTCGTCGCCGACCTGGAAGCTCGGCGCTCCGGGACCCTTCACACTCGGGATCGTGACGCTCTGCCCGCTCGCGGCACCATCGGTCATCCGCACGGTCACCGCGACGCACTTCTCACCGCAGTTCGCGGCCACGCCGGTGACGACGGCCTCGACCGGCGTCTGGTGCAGGCCGATCTCCGCGCCGGTCTTCTGCTCGTGCCCGAACGGGTACAGCAGTGCCGCGCCGACGACGGTGGCCAGCGCCAACGGCACCAGCAGCCACATCAGCAACATGCGCACGCGCTGCGATGCCGGTTCCTCGTTCAGCGCATGGCTATGCCCGTGACCGTGACCCACGCGCGACATCCTGCCCCATGAGATGTTCGACCGCCGTTACGGCCGTCGCGAACCTGTCTTCGGTGAGCTTCAACCAAGGCACGCCGCGCTTCGCGAGCTCGCGTTCGAACAGGCCGGTCATCCACTCCCGCAGGTGCTCGCCGTCACGCCAGCCGTCCTGTTCGAACGGAACGCCGACGTGGTCGGTCAGCAGGTACAGGTCCGGTTCGGAGCCGAGGGGGAGTTCCGGCCGGAAACCGAGGTAGCGCTCACCCCACACGGTCGCGGCGAACGCGTCGTTGTCCGCGACGACCAGTGGCGCGGTCTCGGCCTGGATGCGGCGTTCCTGCTCGTGCGCAACGTCTTCGAAGTCGCCCAGGGTCCACACCAGACCGTCCACGGTGGCGTCCGGATCGAACGCGCGCGCGGCCGTGAGCTTGTGCTCGGTGTGCTCGCGGCCGTACTCGGGGATCCAGGGCGCGCAGAAATGGGACGCCAACTGCTTCGACAGCGTGGTCGTGCCGGTGCTCTCCGCGCCGACGACCACGACCTTCCAGCCCAGGCCTCGCTGGGTCGCGGGCGCGAGGTGGTGCCAGTTCGCGACGGGATCGGTGCGCACCGCCGTGCCGGACACCTGGTGCGTCAGGCGGTCGAGGTCGACGAGCACGTGCTGCGCGCCGAGCCGCCGGGCCAGTTCGTCGCCGTACTTCTCGCTGGAGAACACGACGTCGACGGGTGCCGCGCCCGGCTGGCCGTCCGCGATCGCACGCCGGGCCAGGACCGCGCGGGTCAGGTCGACGTGCAGGTTCCAGATCTCGTCGGAGTCGAAGTCCATCGGGTGGTCGTCGAGGTCGCCGATGATGCGGACGCCGGGCGTGTCGCGGTGGGTCTCGGTCAGCCAGCGCACGCGGTGTTCGAGAGGGATCGTCTCGTGCGAGGCCGCCAGCACCGTGACGGTCGTGCGTTCGCTGCGTGCGGCCGCCGTCTCGATGAGGTGGTGGTGGCCGTTGTGCGGTGGGTAGAACTTGCCGAGCACGAGAGCGTGGCCGAACTCCTTCACGCGGGCACCTCCTTCTTGATGTCCTTGGTCCAGTTGCGCAACCCGAGCACGCACAGCACCATGAACCCCACGTACAACACTGCTGTCAGATAGAGCTCCTTGTACGCGTAGAGCGGCACGTAGATCACGTCCGCGGCGATCCACAGCCACCAGCACTCGACCTTCTTGCGCGCCTGGCCCCACGTCGCGAGCAGCGACAGCACCGTCGTGATGGCGTCCCAGAAGGGCACCGTCGACTCGGTGAACGTCACCAGGACCCAGTGCAGCAGGCCGGTTCCGAGCACGCCGGCGACCGCGAGCCAGACCCATTGCGGCGTCGTGGTGCGGCTGACGTGCAACGCGCTGTGCTGGTCACCGCCGCGCACCCACGCCCACCAGCCGTAGACCGCGAGTGCCATGTAGACGATCTGCAGGCCCGAATCGGCGTAGAGGCCGCTGCCCCAGAACAGCACGAGGAACGCGACGTTGTTGGCGATCCCGATGGGCCAGTTCCAGGGGTTCTGCCGAGCGACCAGCCACACGCAAAGTGCGCCGGTGACGAAGCCTGCAACCTCAATGGGTGACACGTGCACTCCTTGACCGCTGTTCGAACATGTGTTCGAATCGACGGTGTGCGATGGGACGGACAGAAACTCGAGGCAGAGCCGCAGCAGGCGCTACCGGGGCTACCGGGACTGGTGCGCAGCGTACGAACTCCTGAGTTCGCGGACGTGGTGTTCCACGAGGTCCGCGCCAAATCCGTGCTCAACGGGGTACCGGGTTCGTCGCTGCCGTTCTCGTGGACGGTGAACCCGTATCGCGGCTGCTCACACGCCTGCACCTACTGCCTGGCCGGAGACACGCCGATCCTCATGGGCAACGGTCGCATGAAACCGTTGGCCGAGTTGCGCGAAGGCGACGAGATCTACGGCACCGAGCTCGTCGGCAACTACCGGCGCTACAAGCTCACGACCGTTCTCGCCCACTGGGAGACGCGCAAGACTGCGTACCGGCTGACGCTGGAGGACGGCACGACCGTCGTCGCCTCCGGTGATCACCGGTTCCTCACCGACCGCGGCTGGAAGCACGTGACGGGCGAAACGGCGGGCGTCGGCCGGCGCCCGCACCTCACGACCGGCAACAAGCTGATGGGCACGGGGGCGTTCGTCGAGCAGCCCTCCGTGACCGACGACTACCGCCGCGGGTACCTGCGCGGCATGGTGGACGACGAGACCGAGTTCCACATCCCCCTGGCCGACATCGAGGCCATGGAGCGCACACAGGAGTATCTCGACTACTTCGGTGTGCGAGAAGGGAGGGGATTTCTGCACCAGGTGCGCGAGCTCGCGCACTGGCAGATAGCCCCGAACCCCGACTGGCTCAAGGGATTCCTGGCCGGCGCGTTCGACTACCTCGGGACCTGCTCGCGCAGCATCCTGCGGATGTCGACGCGCAACGCAACTGTGCTGGAGGCGATCTGCCTGGCGCTCAAGCACTTCGACTTCGACTTCGCGATCGAGGAGCTGCGCCGCCGGCGTGGTGTGCGGGTCGTGCGGCTGCGCGGAGGGCTGCGCGAGAACCTGCGCTTCTTCCACACCGTCGACCCGGCGATCACCCGCAAGCGCGACATCGACGGCGTGGCGATCAAGTCGAAGCAGCCGCTGGGTGTCGTGTCCGTGGAACCGCTGGGGGAGATGACCCTCTACGACATCTCGACCGGCACCGCGGACTTCATCGCGAACGGGATCGTGTCCCACAACTGCTTCGCCCGCAAGACGCACTCCTATTTGGACCTCGACACCGGCAAGGACTTCGACGACCAGCTGATCGTCAAGGTCAACGCGGGGGAGGTGCTGTCGCGCCAGCTGCGGTCCACGCGGTGGAAGCAGGAGCACGTGGCGCTCGGCACGAACACCGATCCGTACCAGCGGGCGGAGGGGCGGTACGCCTTGATGCCAGGGATCATCGAGGCGCTGACCGCCTCCCGCACGCCCTTCTCCATCCTCACGAAGGGCACGCTGCTGGCACGTGATCTGCCGTTGCTGACGGCGGCCGCCGAGGTCGTGCCGGTCGGGATCGCGGTGTCGCTCGCGTTGATGGACCGGGATCTGCACAAGTCGCTGGAGCCCGGCACGCCGACGCCCGCCGCCCGGCTCGACCTGGTGCGGAAGGTGCGGGAGGCCGGCTTGCCGTGCGGGGTGTTCGTGGCCCCGGTGTTACCGGAGCTGACGGATTCCGCCGAACAGCTGGACTTCCTGCTGGAGCAGATCGCGGCCGCCGGCGCGACCGGTGTGACCGTGCTGCCGCTGCACCTGCGTCCCGGCGCGAAGGAGTGGTTCGCGGCCTGGCTGCGCCGCGAGCACCCGGACCTCGTCGAGACGTACCGGTACCTGTACGGCAACCGGTCCTATGTGGACAAGCGGTATCGCGCCCGGCTCGCGGCGCGCGTGGTCCCGTTGATCGAGAAGCACGGGCTGGCACCGCGGGGCCGGTCCACCGACGCCGTCACCGGTGTGCCCGGCGACGACGACGGCGTGTGGCCCGACGGCAGCCTGCCGGTGGGTGTGCCGGCACCGCGCGTCGATCAGGAACAACTCACACTGCTGTGATCCTCAGTGGGACGCCCTCTTCCCCAGGGTGTTCTTCACTCGGCCCACCCGCCCTGGGCCATCGTCTGGAACTTCCACTCGCCGCCGACTCTCGTGAGCAGGTCGCCGTAGCGCACCGTGATCCCGTTGATCGTGCCGTCCGTGATCACGAAGACCAGGTTGTCGTTGATGAAGTGCGGCGTCCTGGTGGACTCCATCTGCACCTCACCGCCGAGCTGGGCGCCCATCTCCTTCAGGAACGTCTCACGGTCCCACGACGTGGCCGAGCCGTCGGTGACCGTGTTGACCGGGAACAGGGCCATGTCGGCCATCGCCTCGACGTCGCCCTTGACCGCGAGCTCGTCCCACCGCGCAAACCACTGCATGATCTCGTCGTACGCCATACCGTACATTGTACGGAACTTAGCGCCTGCTGACCACCGCATTGGTGTCTTCGCTGGTCACGAGCTCGGCGTCGAGTCCCGCAGCGGTGAAGGCGGCGAGCGCGGCCGGTGCCTGGCGCTCGCTGGTCTCGCTCAGCAGGTGGCCGCCGGGCCGGAGCCAGGTCGCTGCCTGTGTTGCCACGCGGCGCAGGACCTCCAGGCCGTCCTCGCCACCGTCGAGCGCCACCCGTGCCTCGTGGTCGCGGGCTTCCGGCGGCATGAACCGGATGTCGTCGGTCGGCACGTACGGGACGTTGGCGACCACGACGTCGATGGCGCCCTTGAGGTGTGCGGGGAGGGCGTCGAACAGGTCGCCTTCGAACACGTTCATGAGGTTCTTGCGCGCGCACGCCACGGCCACGGGGTCGATGTCGGCGGCGTAGACCGTGGCGGCCGGCAGCCGGTGTTGCAGGACCGCGCCCACGGCGCCGGAGCCGCAGCACAGGTCGACGACGGTGGCGGGCTTCAGATCGGTGGCGAGGTCCACCAGCAGTTCGGTGCGGTGGCGGGGGACGAAGACGCCCTTGGCGACCACGATCCGCTGCCCGCAGAACAGCGCCCAGCCGACCGCGTGCTCCAGCGGCAGGCCGTCGACCCGTTGCCTGACCAGGTCTTCGAGATGCTCGGCGTCGCGAGCGGCTTCTTGCAGCAGTGCGGCCTCTTCTTCGGCGAAAACGCAGCCGGCGGCCCGCAGTCTTTCCACGATGCTCATCGCTCGCGGACGCTAGCAGCAACTTCTTCTCGGGCTATTTACAAGCAGTCTTGACTGTTTGTTTGTTCGCCGGAACACTCGGGGCGTGGAGACGAGGCAGCGCCAGGCCGACCGCACGCGCGAGACGAAGCGGAAGCTGATGGAGGCGACCGTCGAGTGCCTGGTGGAACGCGGCTGGTCAGGCACCACGACGACCGAGGTGGCCGAACGCGCGGGGGTGTCGCGCGGCGCGCAGCTGCACCACTTCCGCACCCGCGGTGAGCTGGTCGCGGCGGCCGTGGAGCACGTGGGCGCGGAGAGCGTCGAGGTGCTCAAGCGGCGCGCGGAGATCGCCGAGAAGACCACGCACGCCGTGGTGGAGCTGATCGCGGACTTCCACGCCAGCGACCTGTTCACCGCGGCCCTCGAACTGTGGGTGGCCGCGCGCACCGACCCGGAGCTGCGCGAGCAGGTGCTGGAACTGCAGGCCCGCCTGGGCCGCGAGGTGTACGGGCTGGCGCTGGAGCTGCTCGACGTGGACGACTCGAAGCCGGGTGTGAGGGACGCCGTGCAGGCAACCCTTGATCTTGTGCGCGGGCTGGCGCTCGCCAACCAGCTCGCCGATGACGCCAAGCGCCGGGCGCACGTCGTGCGCTACTGGGCGCGGATGCTGGAGGAACAGCTGTGATCACGGAACTGCTGGCCGACCTCGACGCCGAGTCGCGCTCGCTGGACGAGATCGTCGCGGGGGTGGACGACTGGTCGGTGCCCACGCCCGCGGAGGGCTGGACCGTGGCGCACCAGATCGGCCATCTCATGTGGACGGACAAGGCGTCGATCCTCGCCATCACCGACCCCGAGGCGTTCCAGGCGCAGCCGCTGACCGCCGACATCGTCGACCGCACCGCGGCGGAGGCGGCGGCGTCGCCGGACCTGCTGGAACTGTGGCGGGACAGCCGGAAGTCGTTGCTGGAGCACCTCGCTCAGGCGTCCGGGAAGATCCTGTGGTTCGGGCCGCCGATGAGCCCGGCGTCGATGGCCACCGCGCGGATAATGGAGACCTGGGCCCACGGGCAGGACGTGGCCGATGCGCTCGGCGTGGTCAGGGAGCCCACCGCGCGCATCAGGCACGTGTGCCACATCGGCGTGCGGACGATGGGTTTCGCCTTCCTGCTCAACGGGTTGGCGGTGCCGGCGGACGAGGTGCGGGTCGAGCTGACCGGGCCCGGCGGCGAGTCGTGGACGTGGGGACCGGAAAACGCCGAGAACCGGGTTTCCGGGCCGGCACTGGACTTCGCGTGGCTGGTGACGCAGCGCCGCAACCGCAAGGAGCTCGCGATCGAGGCCTCGGGCCCGGTGGCGCAGGAGTGGGTGCCGATCGCGCAGGCGTTCGCGGGGCCGCCCGGAGGTGGCCGTTGATCAGGATCGGCAACGCGTCCGGGTTCTACGGCGACCGGCTGTCCGCGATGCGCGAACAGCTGGAGGGCGGCGAGCTCGACGTCCTGACCGGCGACTACCTCGCCGAGCTGACCATGCTCATCCTCGGGCGCGACCGCATGAAGGACTCGTCGCTGGGATACGCGAAGACGTTCCTGCGGCAGATGGAGGACTGCCTGGCGCTGGCGCTCGACAAGGGCGTCAGGATCGTGGTCAACGCCGGTGGCCTGAACCCCGAAGGGCTGGCGCGCAAGCTCGGCGCCGAGGTCGGGGCCAAGGTCGGGTACGTCACGGGTGACGACCTCAAGGAGCGGTTCCCCGAGGCGTTGACCGCGAACGCCTACCTCGGCGCGTGGGAGATCGCGGAGTGCCTGGACCAGGGTGCGCAGGTCGTGGTCACCGGGCGCGTCACCGACGCGAGCCTCGTGGTCGGGCCCGCCGCGGCGCACTTCGGGTGGGCGCGCGACGACTGGGACCGGCTGGCCGGGGCCACGGTCGCCGGGCACGTGCTGGAGTGCGGGACGCAGGCCACGGGCGGCAACTACTCGTTCTTCACCGAGATCGACGTGACCCGGCCGGGGTTCCCGATCGCGGAGATCGACGAGGACGGCTCGTGCCTGATCACCAAGCACGACGGCACGGGTGGCGCGGTCACCGTCGACACCGTGACGGCGCAGCTGCTGTACGAGATCGGGGCGCCCGAGTACCTGGGCCCGGACGTCACCACGCACTTCGACACGATCCGGCTCGACGCGCACGAGCGCGGGGTCAGGATCAGCGGTACGAAGGGGAGTCCGCCTCCCGGCACGCTCAAGGTCTGCCTGAACACGTTGGGCGGCTTCAGGAACTCCACGACGTTCGTCCTCACCGGACTCGACGTCCAGCAGAAGGCGGACCTGGTCCGCCGGCAGCTGCACGACGCCATCGGCGAGCAAGGGCTGACGTGGACGCTGGCGCGGACCGACCAGCGGGACGCGGCCACCGAGGAGCAGGCCAGCGCGTTGTTGCACGTCACCATCAAGACGGCGGATCCGAAGCGGGCCAAGGGTTTCAGCCGGGCGGCGATCGAGCTCGCGCTGGCGAGCTATCCCGGTTTCCACGTCACGGCGCCACCCGGCGACGGGACGCCGTTCGGGATCTACCGAGCCGCGTACGTGAACCGTGACGAGGTCAGTGCCAAGGCGGTGTTGCTGTGAAGAGGCCGCTGGGAACGATCGCCGGTGCGCGCAGCGGCGACAAGGGCGGGGACGCGAACCTCGGTGTGTGGGTGCGCAGCGACGAGGCCTTCGAGTGGCTGAAAGGCTTCCTCACCACCGAGAAGCTCAAGGAGCTGCTGCCGGAGGCGCGCGAGGTCAGCAGGTACGAGCTGCCGAACCTCAGGGCGCTCAACTTCGTGCTGCACGGCCTCCTCGGTGACGGGGTGGCGAGCAGCACGCGGTTCGACCCGCAGGCCAAGGCGCTGGGCGAATGGCTGCGCAGCAGGGAAGCAGAGATCCCGGAGGAGCTCCTGTGATCACGAAGGACCTGTACGAGCGGAAAGAACTGCGGCAGCTCGTCCGCGACTTCACGCGCAGGGAGATCGCGCCGCACCTCGGCCAGTGGGAACGCGACGGCGAGGTGCCGCGCGAGCTGCACAAGAAGGCCGCGGAACTCGACCTGCTCGGCATCGGGTTCGAGCACGGCGACCTGCTCGACTCGGTCGCGCTGACCGAGGAGATCATCCAGAACGGCGGCTCGTCGGGCCTCATGGCGGCGCTGTTCACGCTCGGCATCGCGATCCCGCACATCTGGCAGAGCGGCAACGAGGACCTGATCGAGAGGTTCGCCAAGCCCGCGATCCGGGGCGAGAAGATCGGCAGCCTCGCGGTCACAGAGCCTGGCGCAGGGTCCGACGTCGCGGCGATCAGGACCAGGGCGGTCAGGGACGGCGACCACTACGTCGTCACCGGCGAGAAGACGTTCATCACCTCGGGCTGCCGGGCGGACTTCGTCACGACCGCGGTGCGCACCGGCGGCGAGGGCTACCAGGGCATCTCGCTGCTGGTGATCGAGGACGGGTTCACCCGCCGCAAGCTCGACAAGATGGGCTGGCACTGCAGCGACACCGCCGAACTGCACTTCGACGGCGTGCGCGTGCCGGTGGCGAACCTGGTGGGGCAGGAGAACCAGGGCTTCGCGCTGATCATGCAGCAGTTCCAGGTCGAACGCGTGACGATGGCGGTCGAGGCGTACGCGACGGCGCAACGGGCGCTGGACCTGACCGTCGAGTGGGTGCGCAACCGCGAGACGTTCGGCAAGCCGCTGATCAAGAACCAGGTGGTGCGGCACAAGCTCGCACACATGGCGCAGAAGATCGACCTGGCGCGGACGTACACGCGCGAGGTCGCGGCCAGGATCGACCGCGGCGACGACTGCGTCACCGAGGTCTGCTTCGCGAAGAACGCCGCCGTGGACGCCTGCTCCGAGGTGGTCGACGAAGCGGTGCAGCTGCACGGAGGCATGGGCTACATGCGGGAGTCCGAAGTGGAGCGTCATTACCGGGACGCCCGCATCCTCGGCATCGGGGGCGGGGCGAGTGAAGTGATGACCGAGCTCGCGGCACGACGATTGGGGTTCGCCTGATGGGCAACAGGGAGGCGCTGCTCGCGAAGATCGCGGGACTGGACGCCGAGCACGCCAAGGCGCTCGCGGGCGGTGGGCCGAAGTACGTCGAGCGGCACCACAAGCGCGGCAAGCTCCTCGCCCGCGAACGGGTGGAGCTGCTCATCGACGAGGACAGCCCGTTCCTGGAGCTGTCCCCGCTCGCGGCGTGGGGCACCGACTTCCCGGTGGGTGCGTCGGTCGTCACGGGCATCGGGCGCATCGAGGGCGTCGAGTGCGTGATCGTCGCGAACGACCCGACGGTGCGCGGTGGCTCGTCGAACCCGTACACGCTGCGCAAGTCGCTGCGGGCCAACGACATCGCGTTGCAGAACCGGCTGCCGCTGGTCAGCCTGGTCGAGTCGGGCGGCGCGGACCTGCCGACGCAGAGCGAGATCTTCATCCCCGGCGGCCGGGCGTTCCGCGACCTGACGCGGTTGAGCGCGGCCGGGATCCCGACGATCACGGCGGTGTTCGGCAACGCGACGGCCGGCGGCGCGTACGTGCCGGGCATGTCCGACTACGTGATCATGATCAAGGACCGCTCCAAGGTGTTCCTGGGCGGTCCGCCACTGGTCAAGATGGCGACCGGCGAGGACTCCGACGACGAGTCGCTGGGCGGCGCGACCATGCACGGCGTGACGTCCGGGCTCGCGGACTTCGTGGCGGAGGACGAGACCGACGCGATCCGGCTGGCGCGCAGGGTCGTCGCCCGGCTGAACTGGCGGAAGCTTGGGCCGGAGCCGGCACCGGTGGAAGAGCCGCTGTTCGACGCCGAGAGCATCCTCGACATCGTCTCCGAGGACCAGCGGGTGCCGTTCGACCCCCGTGACGTCATCGCCCGGCTCGTCGACGGGTCGCACTTCGACGAGTTCAAGCCGTTGTACGGCAACAGCCTCGTCACCGGGTGGGCCCGCATCCACGGCTACCCGGTCGGCATCCTCGCCAACGCGCGTGGCGTGCTGTTCAGCGAGGAGTCGCAGAAGGCCACGCAGTTCATCCAGCTCGCGAACTCCAGCGACACACCCCTGGTGTTCCTGCAGAACACCACCGGCTACATGGTCGGCGCCCAGTACGAGCAGGGCGGCATCGTCAAGCACGGCTCGATGATGATCAACGCCGTCTCCAACAGCCGGGTGCCGCACCTGACGATCACCATGGGCGCCTCGTACGGCGCGGGCAACTACGGCATGTGCGGCAGGGCGTACGACCCGAGGTTCCTGTTCACCTGGCCCAACGCCAAGTCGGCCGTGATGGGCCCCGCGCAGCTCGCCGGGGTGCTCTCGATCGTCGGGCGGCAGGCCGCCGCGGCGAAGGGGCAGGAGTACAACGAGGAGCACGACGCCGCCATGCGCAAGATGGTGGAGGCGCAGATCGAGGAGCAGTCGCTCGCGCCGTTCCTGTCCGGGAAGCTCTACGACGACGGCGTGATCGACCCGCGCGACACCAGGACCGTGCTCGCCCTCTGCCTCTCCGCTGTCCACAGCGGACCGATCAAGGGCGCCGACGGCTTCGGCGTCTTCCGGATGTGAGCCCCGTGATCAAGTCCCTCCTGATCGCCAACCGCGGCGAGATCGCCCGCCGGATCATCCGCACCTGCCGGGACAACGGAATCCGCACGGTCGCGGTCTTCTCCGATCCGGACGCCGGCTCGCCGCACGTCCGCGAGGCCGACTTCGCGGTCCGGCTGCCCGGCGCGTCACCCACCGAGACCTACCTGCGTGCGGACCTGCTGGTCGAGGCGGCGGTCAGGGCGGGCGCGGACGCCGTCCACCCCGGCTACGGATTCCTCAGTGAGAACGCCGATTTCGCACGCCAGGTGCAGACCGCCGGCCTGACCTGGGTCGGCCCGGAACCGGACTCGATCGAGGCGATGGGGTCCAAGGTCGCCGCGAAGAAGCGGATGGCGGCCGCGGGTGTGCCGACGCTGCCGGAACTCGACCCGGAGACCGTCACCGAGTTCCCGGTGCTGATCAAGGCGTCGGCCGGTGGTGGTGGCCGGGGCATGAGGATCGTGCGGGAGAAGGCCGAGTTCGCGGACGCGCTGGCGAGTGCGCGGCGCGAGGCCGAGTCGGCGTTCGGTGACCCGACGGTGTTCTGCGAGCCGTTGCTGGAGCACGCCCGGCACGTCGAGGTGCAGATCCTCGCCGACGCGCACGGCACGGTCTGGGCGCTCGGCGAACGCGAGTGCTCGATCCAGCGCAGGCACCAGAAGATCGTCGAGGAGTCGCCCAGCCCGGCGGTGGACGACGACGTGCGCAAGCGCTTGTTCGCCGCGGCGACGGCGGCGGCCGAGTCGATCGGGTACGTCGGCGCGGGCACCGTCGAGTTCATGCTGAAGGGCGAGGACTTCCACTTCCTGGAGGTCAACACGCGCCTGCAGGTCGAACACCCCGTCACCGAGCTCGTCCACGGCGTGGACCTGGTCGAGTGGCAGCTGCGCATCGCCGAGGGGGCCAGGCTGCCGGTGGAGGTGCCGCAGCCGCGGGGCCACGCGATCGAGGTCCGCCTCTACGCCGAGGATCCGGCGAACGACTGGCGGCCGGCGAGCGGCACGCTGCACCGGTTCCACGTGCCCGGCGACGTCCGGCTCGACAGCGGTGTCGAGGACGGCTCGGTGGTCTCCGTGCACTACGACCCGATGCTGGCCAAGGTGATCGCCTACGGGCCCACGCGCCGGGCCGCCGCCCGCAAGCTCGCCACGGCGCTGGAGAGCGCTCAGATCCACGGTCTCGTCACGAACCGCGCACTGCTCGTGGACATCCTCGGCAACGAGGCTTTCCTCGACGGTGACACGCACACCGGGTTCCTGACCGAGCACGACCTCACCAGGACCGTTGACCCGCAACCGTTTGCGCTCGCGGCGGCGCTGGCGAGCGCGGCCGGGCGCAGGATCGGGCACCTTCCGCTCGGCTGGCGCAACGTGCGTTCTCAGCAGCCGAAGGCCAGGTTCCTGTTCGGCGAGGAGCTGATCGAGGTCGAGTACGACCCGAAGCAGGCGACTCCCGGCGTGGTCACGCTCGACCTGGACGGTGTGCTCGTTCCGTTCCACGTCGCGAGGTATGGCGATCTGGTCGAGGTCGACTCACCGCGCGGCTCGGTGTCGCTGAAGGTCGTGCCGCGCTTCCCCGAACCGGAGACCAAGCTCGCGCCGGGCGCGACCGTCGCCCCGATGCCCGGAACCGTGGTGAGGGTGTCGGTCCAGCAGGGCGACGTGGTCGAGGCCGGTGCCGAACTCCTGGTGCTGGAAGCCATGAAGATGGAACACCGGGTGCTCGCGACCAGCGCGGGCACCGTCACCGAGCTCCTCGTCGAGAACGCCCAGCAGGTCAACTCTGGCGACGTCCTGGCCGTAGTGGAGGAACTGTGAGCTTCGTCGAGTCCGAAGAGCGGATCGCGCTGCGCAAGGCCGTCGCCGAGTTCGGTGCCCAGTACGGCCACGACTACTTCATCGCCAAGTCCAGGGCGGGGGAGAAGACCACCGAACTGTGGGAGGAGGCCGGCAAGCTCGGCTACCTCGGCGTGGCCGTGCCGGAGGAGTACGGCGGCGGTGGCGGCGGCATCGGTGACCTGGCTGCGGTGTGCGAGGAACTGGCGGCGGCGGGATGCCCGTTGCTGCTCATGGTGGTCTCGCCGGCCATCTGCGCCACGGTGATCGCGCGGTTCGGCACCGAGGAGCAGAAGGCCAAGTGGCTGCCCGGTTTCGCGGACGGCACGCTGAAGATGGCGTTCGCGATCACCGAGCCGGACGCGGGTTCCAACTCGCACAAGCTGAAGACGCACGTGAAGCGCGACGGGGACGACTGGATCCTCAAGGGCACCAAGACCTACATCTCCGGCGTCGACGAGGTCGACGCGGTGCTCGTGGTCGCGATCCAGAAGACCGGGCCGGTCCTCGTGGTCGTGCCGACGGACGCGGAGGGCTTCACCTGGCACCAGATCGAGATGGACCTGGTGGCGCCGGAGAAGCAGTTCACCCTGTTCTTCGACGACGTCAGGCTGCCCTCGGACGCCGTCGTGGGCTCGCCGGACCAGGGCCTGCTGCAGGTCTTCGCCGGTCTCAACCCCGAACGGATCATGGGCGCGAGCATGGCGACGGGCTCGGCCCGCCTGGCGATCGCCAAGGCCGTCTCCTACGCCCGGCAGCGCCAGGTGTGGGACAGCCCGATCGGCGCGCACCAGGGCCTCTCGCACCCGCTGGCGAAGATCCACATCGAGATCGAGCTGGCCAGGCTGATGACGCAGAAGGCGGCCGCGCTCTACGACTCCGGTCGCGACAAGGAGTCCGGTGAGGCCGCGAACATGGCCAAGTACGCGGCGGGCGAGGCCATCGCGGCCGCGGTCGACCAGGCCATCCAGACGCACGGCGGCAACGGGCTGAGCTCCGAGTTCGGGCTGGCGTCGATGCTCGGCATGTCCCGGTTGTCCCGCATCGCGCCGGTGTCGAGGGAGATGGTGCTCAACTTCGTCGCGCAAAACTCGCTGAAGTTGCCGCGCTCGTACTGACACACTGCGGGACATGGGGACTTTCACGAACGCGGACGGGCTCGGCCTCGCCTACCACGGTGAGGCCGGGAATCCGCTGATCTGCCTGCCGGGCGGGCCGATGCAGGACTCGTCGTACCTGGGCGGGGTGCCGCTGGACGACGTGATCAGGCTGGACCTGCGCGGCACCGGCGACTCGGAGAAGGCCGACCAGTACCGCGTCGATCACCAGGTCGACGACGTGGAAGCGCTGCGTCAGCACCTCGGTCTCGACAAGATCAGGCTGTTCGGCCACTCCGCGGGAGGCACGCTCGCGATCCTGTACGCCGTGCGATTCCCGCAGCACGTCGAGGAGCTCGTCCTCGTCGCGCCCAGCCCGCGCGTGACCGGCATCGACGTGACTGACGACGACCGCCGCGAGGTCGTGCTCCAGCGCAGCGGCGAACCCTGGTACGCCGAGGCGGTCAAGGGGTTCGAGGAGATCTGGGCGGGCAACTTCACGCCCGAGGCGTTCGCGAAGATCGCCCCGTTCCACTACGGCCGCTGGAACGACGCCGCGCGGGCACTGGAAGACCACCCGTCCAACGACGAAGCCGCGCGCGAGTACTACGCCGAGGGCGCCTTCGATCCCGAGCAGGTTCGTGCCGGGCTCGCGAACCTCGACGTGCCAACGCTTTTCGTCGTCGGCGAGTACGACGTGGCGCTACCACCGAAGCGCGCGCGGGAGTACGCGGGGCTGTTCGCACGAGCGACGCTGGTCGTGCAGCCCGGTGCCGGTCACTTCCCCTGGGTGGACGACCCCGAGGCGTTCGCGGCGACCGTCCAGCGCATCCCGTAGAGACCGGGACCGAAGTCGAGCGCGGCGGCGTGCGCGTAGCCCCCGTCGTCCACGGGCGCCGGACGGGCGCCGCCGGACATTTCCGTTCCGGCCGGGCCGGACGAGAATTGTTCGCAGGAGGCGGGCGGGGACTCGGCCGCGAATTTGATCTCCAGCACGTAGTCGTGCACGCGTTCGCCGAACCTCCGGAAATGCGTGTGCTCGACCGTCGGATGTGGATAGATCAATTCGTACTCGATCGCGATCGACTCGCCGGTGGAGATCGGTTCGTCGAACAACATCTCCGCGACGAGCACGCCGTTCGTGCGTTCCCTGGCGATCCGGCCGACCCGGCAGGAACGGACGGCGGTGAGCGCGGGCTGCGCGGAACCCGTTTCCTGGCACAGGATCCAGCGGTCGACATCCGCGGTGCTCGCCTGCATGACCTGTCGTGACCGGATGCCGCGCACGCCGCCGCAGGGCGCGACGTCGACCCGGTCGTGCTGGGCGGTCAGCACCAGGCCGGAACCGTCCCAGGCGGCCCGCGCCGACTTCTCCCGCCTGCGGGAACGGCCACGCGGCCGCGGCGGCCCCAGCAGGCGGCTGAGTGCGGTCGCCGGAAGTCCGAGCACGTCCTCCAGGTGCGCCAGCGCCATCAGCGACTCGGGACGCTCGGGTCTGCGCCGGCCCGACTGCCAGTAGCTCAGCGCCGTCACGCTGATCGGCGCGCCCCGCATCTTCAGGCGGTGCTGCAGTCGTTCCAGACTGAGTCCCCGCACCTGGATCGCGACCCGCAACGCGTCCGCGAACGGACCCGTCACGAGAAGGTCGGCGAGCTCCTCGCGCGGTGGGTAAATCGTGAGCATCCACTCCTCCGTTTCACGGAGTCAAGTTCGGAAGGCTATCGGCAGCAAAGGGAACGCGGTACAGCCGATCGGCGGTTTTGTCCCGGTTCGAAACTCGGCAGGTTCAGATCTCGGGACTATTACGCCGCCAATAGCCCCGGTCAGGTTCCTGAGCATCCCTGCGACGAACAGGACTGCACAATGCGCAAGACTGCAACTCTGCTGGGTTCGGCGGTCATGATCGCCGCGTTCGCGGCACCGGCCACCGCCGCCGTGGGCGAGATCCGCGTCTCGCCCGGTGAGAACATCGCCGGCAGTTTCATCGTCAAGCTGAAGGACAACGGGGTCACCGCGAGCGCCCAGACCCTCGGTTCCCGGTTCGGCGGCCAGATCGGGCACGTCTACGACACGGTCTTCCAGGGCTTCTCGGTCAGGATGAGCGACGCGCAGGCGCGCAGACTGGCCGCTGACCCCTCGGTCGAGTACGTCGAACGCGACCAGGTCGTCAGCATCCAGGCGACGCAGACGAACCCGCCGTCGTGGGGGCTCGACCGCATCGACCAGCGCAACCTGCCGCTCGACCAGCGCTACACCTACAACACCACCGGTTCCGGCGTGAACGCCTACATCATCGACACCGGTGTCCGCATCACGCACCGCGACTTCGGCGGCCGCGCGAAGAACGGCTACGACTTCGTGGACAACGACGCCGTCGCGCAGGACGGCAACGGCCACGGCACCCACGTCGCCGGCACCGTCGCGGGCACGCTGCACGGTGTCGCCAAGCAGGCGAACATCATCGGCGTCCGCGTGCTGAACAACTCCGGCTCCGGCACCATCGCCGGTGTCGTCGCCGGCGTGAACTGGGTGGCGTCGAACCACGTCAAGCCCGCTGTCGCCAACATGTCGCTCGGCGGCGGCGCCAACACCTCGCTCGACAACGCCGTGTCCGGCGCGATCACGCGCGGCGTGACGTTCGCCGTCGCGGCGGGCAACTCCAACACGAACGCGGCGAACACCTCGCCCGCGCGCGTGGCGGCGGCGCTGACCGTGGGCTCCACCGAGCGCACCGATGCCCGCTCCTCCTTCTCCAACTACGGCCCCGTGGTGGACGTCTTCGCGCCCGGTGGTGGCATCACGTCCACGTGGAACACCAGTGACACGGCCACGAACACGATCTCCGGCACCTCGATGGCGGCCCCGCACGTCGCCGGCGTGGTGGCCCGCTACCTGCAGGGCAACCGGAACGTGACGCCCGCCCAGGTGGCGACCGCGATCACGACCAACGCCACCAACGGCAAGGTGACCAACCCCGGAGCGAACACGACCACGAGGCTCCTGCACTGGGCCCCGACCAGCTGAACACAGCCCTGAGATGTGCGGCCCCGGTTCTCTGCGAACCGGGGCCGTTTTCCCTGCAGAAGAAAGGAAACCTGCCCGTGAGAGCCCTGCTGGCAGTCGCCGCACTCGCGGCAACGGTCGTGGTCGCCCCGGCGTCCGCGGCCACGTCGTCGTACATCGTCGTGCTGAAGGACGGCACCGTCTCGTCGTTCAGCGGTGCCGTCGAGCACCGGTACTCCACTGTCCTCAACGGCTTCAGCGCCCGGCTGACGGCGGCGCAGCTGAAGGCGCTGAAGGCCGACCCGAACGTGTCCTCTGTGGAACGTGACGGGATCGTGCACGCCAACGGCGTCCAGCTCAACCCGCCGTGGGGCCTGGACCGCATCGACCAGCGCTCGTTGCCGCTCAACCAGCGCTACGAGTACACGACCACCGGCCGTGGCGTGAACATCTACGTGATCGACACCGGGCTCCGCGTGACGCACGCGGACTTCGGCGGCCGTGCGCGCAACGGCTGGGACACCGTCGACAACGACGCGGTCGCGCAGGACGACAACGGCCACGGCACGCACGTCGCGGGCATCGCGGCGGGCACGACGAGCGGCGTCGCCAAGCAGGCGACGGTGTGGGGAGTGCGCGTGCTGAACGGTTCGGGTTCCGGCACGATCTCCGGTGTCATCGCGGGCGTCGACTGGGTGACGCGCAACGCCGTGAAGCCCGCGGTGGCGAACATGTCGTTGGGCGGCAGTGCTTCCGCGGCGCTCGACGCGGCGGTGCAGAAGTCGATCGACTCCGGCGTCTCGTACGCGGTCGCGGCCGGCGGCGGCAACACCGACCCGGGGAACTCGTCACCGCAACGGGTCTCGGCCGCGATCTGCGTGGGCGCGTTGACGCAGAACGACACCAAGTCCTCGTCGTCGAACTTCGGGCCCCTGGTGGACATCTGGGCGCCGGGCGTGAGCATTCCCTCGGCCTGGAACACCTCCGACACGGCGACCGCGACGCTGAGCGGTTCCTCCATGGCCGCACCGCACGCGGCCGGTGTCGCGGCCCGGTTCCTGGAACGCAACCGCGCCGCCACGCCCGCACAGGTCGAGCGCGCGCTGGTTACCACGGGCACTCCGGGCACGCCACCCGTCACTCGTATCCTCTACTGGCCGCCATCCCTGTGAAAGGTGAATTGTCCGGCAATGCAAGTGCGTCTTAATCCGTAATACACCCTTGGCAGGAACCGGATCTCTCCATAACGTCGAAAGCGCTTCGTTCCCCTGCAAAGAACGGAATGCACATCATGACGCGAAAGATCCGGTTCCTGGCCGGTGCCGGCGCGGCGACTCTCGCCATGTCGGTTCTGATGGTTCCCAACGCCTCCGCCGCCGAGGGCGAGGTGCTGTCGCTCAACGCTCCGGAGAAGATCGCCGGCAGCTTCATCGTGAAGCTGAAGGAAGGCAAGGCGAACGGGCACGCCCTCGCATCCCGTTTCGGCGGCACCGTCGAGCGCGAGTACAAGACCTTCGGCGGCTTCAACGTGAAGCTGACCGAGAAGCAGGCCAAGCGCCTGGCCGCCGACCCGTCGGTGGACTTCGTGGAGGCCGACCAGGTCGTCCACACGCAGGCGACGCAGACGAACCCGCCGTCGTGGGGTCTCGACCGCATCGACCAGCGCAACCTGCCGCTCAACCAGTCCTACAGCTACACCTCGACCGGGTCCGGCGTGACCGCGTACGTCATCGACACCGGCGTCCGCATCAGCCACTCCACGTTCGGTGGCCGCGCCACCAACGGCCGTGACTTCGTGGACAACGACGCCGTCGCGCAGGACGGCAACGGCCACGGCACGCACGTCGCCGGCACCATCGCGGGCTCGCAGTACGGCGTCGCGAAGGCCGCGAGGATCGTCGCCGTCCGCGTGCTCGACAACAACGGCTCCGGCACCCTCGCGGGCGTCGCGGCCGGCATCGACTGGGTGGGCGCCAACGCCGTCAAGCCGGCCGTCGCCAACCTGTCGCTGGGCGGCGGCGCCAACGCCACGCTCGACACGGCCGTCCGCAACGCCGTCGCCAAGGGCGTCACGTTCGCCGTGGCCGCGGGCAACTCCAACGCCAACGCGTCCGGCTTCTCGCCGGCCCGCGTGACCGAGGCGATCACGGTCGGCTCCACCGACCGCACCGACGCCCGCTCGTCGTTCTCGAACTACGGCTCGGTGCTCGACATCTTCGCCCCGGGCCGCGACATCACGTCGTCCTGGCACACCTCCGACAGCGCCACCAGCACCATCTCGGGCACGTCGATGGCCACCCCGCACGTCGCGGGTGCCGCCGCTCGCTACCTCTCGACGAACTCGTCGGCCACTCCGGCCCAGGTCGCCTCGTACCTGATCGGGCAGTCGACGCCGTCGAAGGTGACGAACCCGGGCACCGGTTCGCCGAACCGCCTGCTGTACCTCGCGCCGACCGCGTGAGCTAGCTCCGTGTGAAAGGCCGCGACCCTCCTGGTCGCGGCCTTTCCTATTCTGGGGTCCATGGTGGAGGCCTGGCTAAGCACCTGGCCTGAAGCCTTGTCTGAACCTCGGGGCTCTCGTTGGTGGCTATGGGCGTCTGCAAGTACCACCAACTCTTGATCGAATCGCCGTCAACTACACCCAACCTGTTCGTTGTCCGCCGAACTCGATTCCGTTCCGGTGAGCCCGGTCGACGCTGTTGGCGGTAGGTAGGTGCCTGTTGATGTTGGGTTGGTGGTACTTGCAGGCGCCATCAGGGCCAGGTGACGGCCAGTGGGCGCGGGGCTCCCGCAACGCGCGGAAACACGTGGCGAAGGTGGCGGACAGGCCGATCACGACCGTGCCGACCGTGGTGATCATCAACGGGGCGAGGCACGCGCCATCGCACGTCCTGACGGGGTGACCCCGAGGAACCCGATGAACAGCACGCTGATGGCCACCACGAACATCACCAGCATGCCGACGACGGCGAGCGCGATCCGCATGACCGGGAACACCGTCGGGCAGTCGGCGCCGACCGCGTGAGCCCGCTCCTCGTCAGAAGGCCGCGACCCTCCTGGTCGCGGCCTTTCCTATTCTGGGGTCCATGGTGGAGGGTCTGAAGGGCATCGACTGGTACCGGTTGCGCAGTCACGACGGGTACGCCGACGACCTCCCCAGGTTGCTGAGGCAGGCCCGGACCTCCGTCGAGCCGCACGAGGAGCTGGTGCGCCACCTGTGCGCCGACGAGTCCGGCGTCAGCGAGGCGACGGCGGCGGCGTGGCCGTTCCTGCTGGACCTGGTCGCCCACGACAACACTCCCGGCCGCGAGTGGCTGCTCGAGAACCTGTGCGGCGGCATCGCGGCCGCCGCCGGCAGCCTCTCCGACGAGGTTCACCCGAGTTGGCCACCCGCGTGGGAGGCGTCGAAACCGGCTCTGCTGGCGTTGCTCGACCACGGCTCGGTGGCGGTGCGGCGGGGCGTGTTGTTCGTGCTCGGGCAAGCGCGCGGGGACAGTGCGCCCGTGCTGCCCGCTCTGACGCGCCGGTGGGAACTGGAGACCGATCCGGCGACGCGGTTGTGCCTCGTGCTCGTCGCGACGGAGTTCGCCGGGCGGGGCGACGAGGCCGCGGTCTCGTGGCTGCGGGAGTTGCCGGTCGCCGACGACGAGCCGCAGGCCCGGCTCCTCGTGTCCGCGGCGACCACGCCGGACGCCGACGTGATCCTGCGCGGGCTGACCGGGGACCTGGAGTTGTTCCTGGGCACCGGGTCGTTCGAGATGGGCTACGACGAGGTGCTGGAGCACGTGCTCTGGCTGGTGGGGCCCAAGGACTTCGAGGGCATGGACCTCGTGCTGGCGCTGGTGGACGTGCTGCCGTGGCGGACGGAGGCGCTCGACTACCTGCGCAGGCTCTTCGAACGCGACACGACGGACGTGGGCCTGGTCGTGCCGTTCGTGCCGGTGTGGGCGGCCGACCCGGACGTCCGGTTGCGGGCCTTCGCGGTGTGGCTGGTCGGCGTCGCGCGGGCTCGGGAGTACCGGGACCTCGTCGCCGCGGCGGTGCACGACCACGCCGTGACCTCGTTGGGCCAGCGGGTCTCGACGCTGGCCACGTCGGTGCTGCTGGAGCTGCGATGAAGCCTGTGCTGGAGGGAGTGGACGACATCGCGTGGCACTCGATCGACCACGCCTTCGGTCCCGCGCTGGACACACCGGGACACCTGCGGGCATTGCTTTCCAGCGATCCCGAGGTCGTCGCGCAGGCCATCACGGACCTGGACCGGACCGTGCGCGAGGAAGGTGGCTTCGTGTGCCCGGCGGCCACGGCGGTGCTGCCGTTCCTGGTCGAGGTCATGCCCTCGCTCGCTCCCGAGCACCGGGCACGACTGCTGGGCATGGTCGAACAGATCACGGACGACGGCGAGAACGCCGAGCAGGTCGACCCCGGCTGGCACGCGGCCTGGGCGAAAGCGAAACCGGTGCTGGGGAGATCATTTCCGCAGCGGGAAAGCCCTGCCTGAAAATCTGTCGGTGGCTCCGGCTAGCCTTGACGGCAAAGCTGACTTCGTCTACAAGGAGCCACCACCGTGTTGCGCACGCACGAGGCCGGATCACTCCGGGCCGAGCACGCCGGGCAGTCCGTCACCCTCACCGGGTGGGTCGCTCGCCGGCGGGATCACGGCGGTGTCATCTTCATCGACCTCCGCGACGCCAGCGGTGTCGCCCAGGTCGTTTTCCGCGAGGGCGAGATGGCCGAGCGCGCGCACCGGCTGCGCAGCGAGTACGTCATCAAGGTCACCGGCGAGGTGAGCAGGCGTCCCGAGGGCAGCGAGAACCCCGAGCTGGCCACCGGCGCCATCGAGGTCTATGTGAGCGACCTCGAGGTCCTCAACGAGGCCGCGCCGCTGCCGTTCCAGGTCGAGAGCGACGTGGAGCCCGGCGAGGAGGCCCGCCTCAAGCACCGCTACCTCGACCTGCGCCGCTCCGGTCCCGCACAGGCGATCCGGCTGCGCAGCGAGGTCAGCCGCATCGCCCGCGAGGTGCTGCACGGCGAGAAGTTCGTCGAGATCGAGACGCCGACCCTGACCCGCTCCACCCCCGAGGGCGCGCGCGACTTCCTGGTGCCGGCGCGGCTGCGCCCCGGCAGCTGGTACGCGCTGCCGCAGTCGCCGCAGCTGTTCAAGCAGCTGCTCATGGTCGGTGGCCTGGAGCGCTACTACCAGATCGCGCGCTGCTACCGCGACGAGGACTTCCGCGCCGACCGCCAGCCGGAGTTCACCCAGCTCGACATCGAGATGAGCTTCGTCGAGCAGGACGACGTCATCGGCCTCACCGAGAAGCTGCTCGCCGCGATCTGGAAGGAGACCAAGGGCGTCGACATCCAGGTGCCGTTCCGCCGGATCTCCTACGCCGACGCGATGGCGAAGTACGGCTCGGACAAGCCGGACCTGCGCTTCGAGCTCGAGCTCACCGACCTGACCGAGTACTTCAAGGACACGACGTTCCGCGTGTTCCAGGCGCCGTACGTCGGTGCCGTCGTCATGCCCGGTGGTGCCTCGCAGCCGCGCCGCACGCTCGACGCGTGGCAGGAGTTCGCCAAGCAGCGCGGCCACAAGGGTCTCGCGTACGTGCTGGTCCAGGAGGACGGCACGCTGGGCGGCCCGGTCGCGAAGAACCTCACCGACACCGAGCGCGAGGGTCTCGCGAAGGCCGTCGGCGCCAACGCGGGCGACTGCATCTTCTTCGGCGCGGGCGACCCGCGTGACGCACGTGCCCTGCTGGGCGCGGCCCGCGTCGAGATCGCGCACCGCGTCGGCCTCATCGACGAGAACGCCTGGGCGTTCGGCTGGGTCGTCGACTTCCCGATGTTCGAGTCGGTCGACAAGCTCGAGGCCGGTGACGTCGCCGTCGGCGGCAGCAACTGGACGGCGCTGCACCACGCGTTCACCTCGCCGACCCCGGAGTGGATCGACAACTTCGAGTCCGACCCCGGCAACGCGCTGGCCTACGCCTACGACGTGATCCTCAACGGCAACGAGCTCGGCGGTGGCTCGATCCGTATCCACCGCGCGGACGTGCAGCAGCGCGCGTTCAACGTCATGGGCATCGGTGCCGAGGAGGCGCAGGAGAAGTTCGGCTTCCTGCTCGACGCGTTCAAGTTCGGCGCCCCGCCCCACGGCGGCATCGCGCTCGGCTGGGACCGCCTCTGCATGCTGCTCGCGGGTGCCGACTCGATCCGCGAGGTCATCGCGTTCCCGAAGTCGGGCGGCGGCTACGACCCGCTGACGGCCGCTCCGGCGCCCATCACGGCGCTGCAGCGCAAGGAGGCCGGTGTGGACGCCAAGCCCCAGGAGAAGGCCGAGCAGAAGGCGGCCGAGAAGGCCGAGCCGAAGGCCTGACGATCTTTCGGCGGCGTGTCCTGGAACGTGGCCGGCTGCTTCGCGGTCAGACGGGCGCATCGTGGTGCCGCCACCGCGTCCTCGTACTGGTTGTACGGGGGCGCGGGGGCGGCACCACGAGGCGTCCCTGCTGAGCGTGAAGCAGTCCGCCCACGTTCTGGGACACGCCGCCGGCGCGGGGGCAACCTGCCGGATGCCTCCGCGCGTCCCAGAACATGAGACCGGTTCGCCCGATCGAGCATCTACTTGATCGGTATTGAGGAGCGCGGGCCGATTGATTCGCTTGATCGGTCCGCGGTGGGCAACGGAAGGTGTTTCCACACGTCCACACCTCGGAGGGGTGTCCGGAAACGGTGTGAGCCGTTACCAACGAGTGGTGGTGGTCGCAGCCTCGCCCGATTAGCGTCGGTCCGGCTCACGGACATGGGGAGTAGGGTCGGAGGGGATGAGCGTGGAGATCACCGCGGGCCCTCCTGACACGACTTCACCTGAGATCGCGGACGCTGTCGTGGCGGCTGAGCGGGTACTGACCAAGCGACTGGGCGCACAGGTGCGCCTCGCTGACCCCGAGGCTCTCGGGGGTACCGGTCGTTCCGTCGTCATTCGCGTGAGAGTCGCCGCCTCGCCGTTCTCCATGCCCCGCACGCTGGTCGTGAAGCGCTATCCCGCCGGCACCGGCGACCGCGACCCGTGGGCGCACGAGGCCGTGAGCCACCAGCTGCTGACGGCGCTGCCGGCCGAAGAGCGCGCCACACCGGAACTCTTCGCCCACGACGCGGCGTCGCGTCTCGTCGTGCTGGAAGACCTGGGCCGTGCGCCGAGGCTGTCCGAGAAGCTGCAAGCCGGCGACGCACGCGCGGCCGAACGCGGCCTGCTCTCGTGGGCACACGCCATGGGCCGCCTGCACGCCACGACGGCGGGTCGTGACGCGGACTTCGACGCGTTGATGCGCCGCGCCGGAGCGCAGTGCTGCCAGGACCCGATCGCGGTCGACGTGCACGCGGCGATCGCGGGCTTACCGGCGCTGCTGGAGTCCACTGTGGGCGTGGGCACGTCCACGCAGGCCATCGAGTACGCCGCCGGCGCCGCACGGGCGTTCAGCACCTCGCGGCGGCGCGCGTTCAGCCCGTCGACGTCGTGCCCGGACAACCACCTGGTCACCTCGCGCGGTGTCCGGTTCGTCGACTTCGAGGGCGGCTGCGTCCGCGACATCGTGTTCGACGCCGCGGCGTTGCGCGTGCCGTTCCCGTCCTGCTGGTGCGGATGGGGTCTGCCGCCGGGGATGTCCGAGGCCATGGTCGCAGCCTGGCGCGCGGAGGTCGGGTCGGTGTGGCCCGAGATGGACGACGACGCGGTGCTCTTACCGCGGCTGCTGGAGGCCCAGCTGCTGTGGGTGTGGCTCGCGACGTGGAGGGCGCTGTCCAAGCCCATGCCCATCGTTGTCAACGCTCCTCCGCGCAGCGTCGTGCTGACGGGCCGGTGGATCCGGTTGCGGGCCGACGCGCTGCTGCTGGGCGAGAAGACCGTGGCGTCGCACGCCGACGCGGTGATCGGCGCACTGGCCGACCGCTACGGCCCTGAGGTGCTCGAACTCCCGCTTTACCCTGCATTTCGCTGAACCGTTCCCACACGGTCATTCGCGGATCACCGTGCCACCTGATGCTGTTTCGCGTGCTGGTGTTACTCGGTGACTCGACAGCGGTCGGGATCGGCGACCTCGTGCCCGGCGGCTGGCGCGGCTTCGGCCCGATCCTCTCCGCCGCCTACTCGGACAACGGCTACCGCAACTACGCCGTCTCCGGCGCTCGGCTGGCGGACGTCAGACGCAGCCAGCTGCCGCGGGCGTTGCGGGACAGGCCCAGTGCCGCCGTGGTCATCGCCGGTGTCAACGACACGCTCAGGTCGGACTTCTCCGTGCGGCGGATGCACGAGGACCTCGACCACATCTGCCGCGAGCTGACCGCCGCCGGGGTCTCCGTCGTCACCGTGCGGTTCCACGACCAGGGCCGCGTGTTCAAGCTGCCCGGCAAGCTGCGGCGGGTCCTGAAGGACCGCATCGACGAGTACAACCGCGTGGTGGACGTGGTGGTGGCGCGGCACGGCGTGCGGTGCGTCGACCTGCACACGATGCCCGGCGCCTACGAGCTGGAGACGTGGGCGGTCGACCGCCTGCACCCGTCCGAACTGGGTCACCGGATGCTGGCGCGGGCGTTCGCGGCCGAGCTGCGTGTGCTGGGACACCACGTCGGCGAGGTCAGCCTGGAGTGCTCCGGCGGGCGCGAGCTGACGGTGTGGCACCACGTGGCGTGGCTGGCGCTCAAGGGGATCCCGTGGCTGTTCCGGCGGGGCACCGACCTGGTTCCGTTGCTGTGGAACGACAAGACGCCGGTCGAGGCGTGGCCGGTGCCGGGCGAGGTGTTCCCCGCCGACACCGGCCGCCTCTGACGGTCAGCCCAGGTCGTAGAGCGTCTGGCCGCCGAGCGTGGTGGCCTCGAAGTTCGCCGCGACCCACTCGCTGATGTCGCTGCTGCCCCCACCGGGGCCACCACCCCGGCCGCCCTCGACGTAGTAGCGCACCTCTCCAGCCGCGACGAGCGCCTTGAACTCGTCGAGCGTGGGCGCGGGATCACTGCCGTTCCAGCCGCCGATCGCGATCACCGGCCGGCCGGACGCCAGCTGGAGCGACGCCGCGTTCTGGGCGCCGGTCGTCGCGGCCGCCCACTTGGTACCCGTGGCCTTGAGCAGCTGCACGACCTCCGTGGACGACGTGCCCTCCGGCATGCCACCGCCCTGCTGGGAACGCGGGCCCGACAACGGGATGGAGCCGCTGTGCGTGACCGACGCGGTCGCCACGGCGTAACCGGAGGTGCCGAGCAGTGCCGCCACGACCAGGACACCCGCCAGCCGGCGTCGGTTCAGACCGAACACCAGTGCCAGCACGGCGATCGCGGTGACGGCCAGCAGCACCCAGCGCAGCCATGGCGTCCAGTCCGGTGTGCGGTCGAGCAGGATGAAGCCCCACACGCCGGTCGCCGCGACCATCACCGTCAGTGCCATCCGCGCCGGGAAGTGCCCGCGTCCGCGCCACAGCTCGCTTCCCGCGATGCCGGCGACCGCCGCGATCGCGGGGGCGAGCGCCACCGTGTAGTAGGGGTGCGTGATGCCGCTCATGAAGCTGAACACCGCGCCGCTCACGAGCACCCAGCCACCCCAGACCACCAGCGCCGCACGGGTGCGGTCGGTGCGGGGCGCGCGGCGCAGGAACCACAGTCCGGCGCCGAGTCCGATCAGCGCGGCGGGCAGCAGCCAGGAGATCTCCGGGCCCATGCTGGCGCCGAACAACCGTCCGATGCCCGTTTCGCCGCCGAAGCCGATGTTCCCGTTGCCGCCCATTCCACCGCCACCGGGCCCGCCGCCGGAATTGCCGAAGATGCGGCCGAGACCGTTGTAGCCGATGGCGAGTTCCCACAGCGAGTCGTTGGTGGAGCCGCCGATGTACGGGCGGCTGTCCGCGGGCCACAGCTCGACCAGCGCGATGAACCACCCGGCCGACACGACGACCGCGACACCGGCGCCCAGCAGGTGCAGCAGCCTCCTGAGCGGCGAGGCCGGCGCCGCGATCAGGTAGGCCAGCGCGAGCGCGGGCAGCACCAGGAACGCCTGCAGCATCTTGGTGAGGAACGCGAACCCGATCGCCGATCCCGCGAGCGCCAGCCACAGCGGGCTCGCCTTCTCCAGCGCCCGCACCGTGCAGTACGCGGCCGCGACCATCAGCAGCACCAGCAGCGCGTCCGGCAGGTTGAACCGGAACATCAGCGTGGCGACCGGTGTGAGGGCGAAGGCCGCCCCGGCGAACAACGCCGCCGCCGGGCCGGACGTGCGCTTCACCGTCGCGTACAGCAGCCCGACCGCCGCGACGCCTTCGAGCGCCTGCGGGGCGAGGACGGTCCAGCTGGAGAAGCCGAAGACCTTGGCGAACAGGCCGCTCACCCACAGGAACGCGGGCGGCTTGTCGACCGTGATCGTGTTGCCCGGGTCGAGCGAACCGAACAGCAGCGCCTTCCAGCTCTGCGACGCCGCCTGCGTCGCCGCCGCGTAGAACTCGTTGCCGTAGCCGGACGCGGTGAGGTTCCACAGGTACAGCACGGCGGTCGCCGCGAGCAGAACGAGGAAGGCGATGCGGTGCACCATCTTCATGTCGCGGCGCTCCTGCGGCTTCGGGGGTGCGACGGGCGCAGGGGCGAGAGTGGCAGTCATGCCGTGACCCTTTCCGGTGAGTTCGTGCAGCTCGTACAAGACCGATGGGCGGCACTCCCACGAGGGGCGGAGCTTCCCGCTTCTGCTGGGAGAGAGGTCAAGACGCGTCCAGTTCGTAGAGGGCGGATCCGCTGACGGTCGTCGCTGTGTAGTTCTCGGCGACCCACGCGGCGATGTCGTGGGCGGCGTCGCTGCCGGTCTCGCCCTGCATCATCCGGCCGGCGGCGACGTAGTAGTGGATCTGTCCACTTCGGACCATCTCCTGGAACTCCGCCAGGGTCGGCGCGGGATCGGTGCCGTTGAAGCCGCCGAGCGCCATGACCGGCTGCCCGCTCGCGAGCTGGAGCCCGGCCGCGTTGTTGGAGCCGATCGTCGCGGCGGCCCACCGGTAGGTGCCGGCGTCGGCCTGCAGGAGCGTCACGACCTCGGCGTCCGGTGTCGTGGCGTCGAGCAGTCCGCCCATGCCGCCCATCCGGCCGTTGGACGGGCCCGCGACGGGCAGCGCGCCGGTGTGCGGGGTGGTGACGGTGGCGAAGGAGTACGTGGTGGGGCCGAGCAGCGCGGCGATGAGCGCGACCGGGATGGCCCAGCGCATCGACAGCACCAGCCCGACCGCCGCGATCAGCCCCGTCATCAGCACCAGCACCGCGACGGGCGTGGAGAACTCGTTGATCAGCGCGTGGCACTGCAGCGCGCTCAGCGCGACGGAGCCCGAAAGCACTGCTGCCGCAACGGGTTCGCTGCGCCGGTCCCACAGTTCGGTGGCCGCGATGCCGACGACGGCGGCGATCGCGGGTGCCAGCGCCACGGTGTAGTAGGAGTGGATGATCCCGTTCATGAAGCTGAACACCCCGGCGGTGACGACGAGCCAGCCACCCCACAGCGCGAGAGCGGTGCGGGCACGGCCCTTCGTCAGCCACAGCCCGGCGACCAGCAGCACCACGGCGGCCGGCAGCAGCCAGGCGATCTGACTGCCCATCTCCGCGCCCAGCAGGCGGCTCCACCCGGCGGATCCCCAGCCGCGCCCGCCTCCGACACTGCCGACCTCGTCACCGGTGAGGCGGCCGAAACCGTTGTAGCCCAACGTCAGTTCGAGGACGCTGTTGGTCTGCGAGCCGCCGATGTAGGGCCGGTCAGGCGTCAGTTCGACGGCGGCGATCCACCAGCCGCCCGCGACGACCACGGCGCCCAGCGCGCCGAACAGGTGCAGGACCTTCCTTCCCGCTGACGCCGGTGCGGCGACCAGGTACACCAGCGCGAACGCGGGCAGCACGAGGAACGCCTGCATCATCTTGGTGAGGAAGCCGAACCCGATCGCCACACCGGCGAGCGCGAGCCAGAACGGACTGGCGTTCTCGACGGCGCGGGTCACGCAGTAGGCGCCCGCGATGAGCAGCAGCACCAGCAGCGCGTCCGGGTTGTTGAAGCGGAACATCAGCACGGCGACCGGGGTCAGCGCGAGCACGGCGCCGGAGATCAGCGCGGCCGCGGGGGAGAACCAGCGGCGCACCGTCGCGTGCAGCAGCCAGACGCTGCCCACGCCCATCAGCGCCTGCGGTACCAGGATGCTCCACGCGGTGACGCCGAACAGCCGCGCGGACAGGCCCATCACCCACAGCGAGGCGGGCGTCTTGTCGACGGTGATCGCGTTCGAGGCGTCCGACGAGCCGAAGAACCACGCCTTCCAGCTCGTCGCACCGGCCTGTGCGGCGGCGGAGTAGTAGGCGTTGGCCCAGCCCGAGTCCCCGAGCCGCCATAGGTACAGCGCGCCGGTCGCGATCAGCAGGACCGCCAGCGCCAGGCGTTCTCGTCTCATGGGGACGAGGGTCGCGGCCTAGCCTGGGTCGGTCGTGTGCTCCCGCTGTGAACGAGCTGTGTCCGGAGATGTTTTCAGGGAGACCGTGAACGTCGTGTGGCCCGGCTTGCTCGCGACCGACACCTCGCCATCGTGCGCGCCGACCACCGCGGCCACGATCGACAGCCCCAGGCCGGTGCTGCCCGCCGCCCGCGAGCGCGAGGAGTCGCCGCGCGCGAACCGTTCGAAGACCTCCAGGCCTTCGGGGACGCCCGGACCGTCGTCGGTGACGCTCAGGTCGACGCGTCCGTTGTGGACGGACAGCCCGGTCGTGACGGTGGTGCCCGGAGGGGTGTGCGCGCGGGCGTTGGACAGCAGGTTGCCGAGCACCTGGTGCAGCCGTTGCACGTCACCGGGAACCGTGACGGGCTGCTCCGGCAGCGCCAGCTTCCAGCTGTGGTCCGGGCCCGCGATCCGGGCGTCGCCGACCACGTCCAGCACGAGCCGCGACAGGTCGACGTCCTTGCTCTCCAGCGGGCGGCCCGCGTCGAGTCTGGCGAGCAGCAGCAGGTCCTCGACCAGCGACGTCATCCGCAGCGCCTCGGACTCGACCCGGCTCATCGCGTGCGTGACCTCGGGCGGCAGCTCCGCGCCGGTCCTGCGGGTCAGCTCGGCGTAGCCCCTGATCGCGGCCAGCGGCGTGCGCAGCTCGTGGGAGGCGTCGGCGACGAACTGCCGGACCCTGGTCTCGCTGTCGTGCCGGGCTTTCAGGGCCTGGTCGACGTGGCCGAGCATCGTGTTCAGCGCGAGGCCGACCTTGCCGACCTCGGTGGCCGGATCGGTGTCCTCCTCCGGCACGCGTTCGGCGAGCGCGACCTCGCCCTCGTGCAGCGGGAGCTCGGAAACACGCGTGGCGGTCTCGGCGACCCGGTCGAGCGGCACCAGCGCGCGCCGCACGATCACCCTGCCCGCCAGCGCGACCGCCGCCGCGCCCGCGAGGATGAGCCCGGCGAGGATCCAGACCATCTGCCACACGATGTCCGTGACGTTCGAGAGCGGCAGGCCCTTGATGCCCATCCGATCGGTGACCACGCGGAACTCGCCGGCCTCCCCGAGGTCGACGGTGTGCGGGGTCGACGGCGCGGCCGCCAGCACTCTGATCTCGTCGTCGGTGAGCCGGCGCGGTGCCTGCCAGCCGGGCAGTTCGACCGTGCCGCTGATGCTGCCGTCGGGGAAGATCCTCGCGTTGATGCCGGGGGGACCGTACGGCGAACCGGGCGGTGCCGGCCGCAGCGTCGTGACCTCGCGGTCGAGGTTGCTCATCAGGAACGAGTGCAGCGCGAGCACCGAGATCCCGCCGATCACCAGGCACAGCGCGGTGAGCAGGACGATCTGGCCCGAGACGAGCTTCGCCCGCAGGGTTCTGGGGCGCAGCGTTCTAGGACGCAGGCTTGAGGACATAACCGGCGCCTCGCATCGTGTGGATCATCGGGGTGCGCCCGGCGTCGATCTTCTTGCGCAGGTACGAGATGTAGAGCTCGACGATGTTGGCCTGGCCGCCGAAGTCGTAGCTCCACACGCGGTCCAGGATCTGGGCCTTGCTCAGCACGCGCTTCGGGTTGCGCATCAGGTAGCGCAGCAGCTCGAACTCCGTCGCGGTCAGGTCGATCGAGGTGCCGGCGCGTTCGACCTCGCGGGTCTCCTCGTTCAGCGACAGGTCGCCGACGACCAGCCGGGTGCCCGCGTCCGCGTCGGTCACGCCGGTGCGCCGCAGCAGTGCGCGCAGCCGCAGCACCACCTCCTCCAGCGAGAACGGTTTGGTGACGTAGTCGTCGCCGCCCGCGGTGAGCCCGGCGATGCGGTCCTCCACCGCGTCCTTCGCCGTCAGGAACAGCACCGGCAGGATCGGCGCCTCCGCACGCATCCGCCGCAGCACCTCGAAGCCGTCGAAGTCGGGCAGCATCACGTCGAGCACCACCACGTCCGGGCGGAACTCGCGCGCGGTCCGCACCGCCGTGGTGCCGTCGAGCGCCGTGCGCACTTCCCACTTCTCCATGCGCAGCGCCATCGACATCAGCTCGGCCAGAGTGGACTCGTCGTCGACGACGAGCACCCGGACGGGCTGTCCGTCCGGCCTGCGGAGTTCGGTCTTCACGGCGCGCATGGCTCCCATCGTGAACGCCGATCCTGTGTACCAGCTGTGAGCGATGCGCACAGCTCAGGCCTACTGCGCTCACAGGTTGGGCACAGCCGGCACCGACACCGTGGCTCTCATGACGGAACAACAGTCCCCGGAGTGGGGCGCACCCCAGCCCGCCGAACCCGCCGGGCGCCCGGCGTGGACCGCGAAGAAGACGGTGGCGGCCGTGGCCATCGCCGTCGCGATCGCCGGTGCCGGTGGCGTCGCGATCTACGCCGCCAGCGGCACGAACCAGCAGACCGGCGCCGGGGGCATGGGACCCGGCGGCATGGGCGGCGCACCGCCGGACGGCATGCGCGGCGGCTTCAGCCTCGGGACCGGCACCACGACGCACGGCGAGTTCCAGACCGGTGAGGTCACCGCGATCAGCGACTCGTCCGTCGAGGTGAAGTCCACCGACGGTTACACGAAGACGTACGTGATCGACGCGGACACCGTGGCCGAAGGTGTCGAGAAGGGGGACACCGTGACGGTGATCGCCACCACAGCGGACGGCAAGTCCGTCGCTGCCAGCGTCGTCGAGCCTGGTCAGCGCGGTCAGCGGAACGGGCAGGCCCCTCCCACGAGGTGATTTGGGGTCAAGTGTGAGCGGTTATGGTCGGGTGATCAGCCCGACCACAACCGGAGGTGAGCGGCGTGCGCACGTTCACACTGACTGTGATGGGGTCGACAGACCTGCACGGCAACCTGTTCAACTGGGACTACTACCTCAACCGCGAGTTCGACGACTTCGCGCACAACGACGTCGGGCTCGCGAAGATCTCGACCCTGGTGAACGACGTGCGTGCGACCGTGGGGCGCCATCGCACGTTGCTGCTCGACGCCGGTGACACCATCCAGGGCACGCCGCTCGCGTACTACTACGCGAAGGTCGAGCCGATCACGCGCGGCGCGCACACGCACCCGATGGCCGCCGCGATGAACGCCATCGGCTACACCGCCGCCGCGTTGGGCAACCACGAGTTCAACTACGGGCTGTCCGTGCTGCGCACCTTCGAGCGGCAGCTGGAGTTCCCGCTGCTGGCGGCGAACGCGCTGGACGTGGCGACCGGCCTGCCCGCGTTCCAGCCGTACGTGGTGAAGACGCTGTGGCGCACAGGCGGTCCGCCGTTGCGGGTCGGCATCCTCGGGCTGACGAACCCCGGCATCGCCGTGTGGGACCGCGCCCACGTCGACGGGGTGCTGACGTTCCCGGGGCTGGTCGAGCAGGCGCTGCACTGGGTGCCGGAGCTCCGGCGCAAGTCCGACCTGGTGATCGTGGTGGCGCACTCCGGGGCCGACCTGTCGTCGTCGCTGGGCGAGCAGGTGCCGTTCCCGGAGAACTGCTCCGAACTGCTGGCCGAGACCGTGCCGGGCATCGACGCGATCCTCGTCGGGCACGCGCACGTGGAGATCCCCTCGCGGTTCGTGACGAACAAGGTGACTGGGCGGCCGGTGCTGCTCACCGAGCCGTTGTTCTCGGGCAAGCGGTTGTCGGTGATGGAGTTCGACCTGCGCCACGAGGAGCACTGGGAACTGGTGACGTCGCGGTCGTCCGTGCTGTCGTCGGCCTCGGTGGAGGAGGACCCGCGGATCGTGCGGTTGCTGCGGCACGACCACGAGCGGGTCGTGTCGTACGTCAACGCGCGGGTCGGGACCTGCGCCTCGGCGATGTCGGCCGCGCGGTCGCGGTTCGAGGACACGCCCGCGCTGCGGTTCATCAACCACGTGCAGGCGCTGGAGGTCGCGAAGTCCACCTCGCTGCCCGTGCTGTCGCTGTGCGCGCCCTACAACCGGGCGGCGGCGATCCCGGCGGGAGAGGTGTCCATCCGGGACGTCGCCGGGCTCTACATCTTCGACAACACCCTGGTGGGCGTGCGGATGACCGGCGGGCAGGTGCGCGACCTGCTGGAGGAGTCGGCGCGGTACTTCCGGCAGGTGTCCTCGCCGGGACCGTTCTCCGCCGCCGAGATCTCGAACGACGTGCCCGACTACAACTTCGACATCGCCTACGGGCTGACCGCGCCGCTGACCTACGACATCGACATCTCACGGCCGGTCGGTTCACGGATCCTGGGGCTGTCGTACGGCGGGGAGCCGGTCGCGGACTCGTTCGAGTTCGCGGTGGCCGTGAACAACTACCGGCAGGCGGGCGGCGGCGACTTCCCGCACATCGCGTCGGCGCCCGTGCTGCACAACCAGCAGCAGGAGGTCCGGCAGCTGCTGATCGACTGGGTCAAGGCCGCGGGCGTGCTGGACCCCGCCTCGTTCGCCGGCGCGGACTGGCGGCTGGTGGCCGGCGGCGAGCCCGTCGTGGTGTCCACGAACGAGTGAATTAGGGCGTGTTGTCCTGGGGGTTCCGCCCGAGGCGGTGGCACCCGGTCGGCCGGATGGGATAGTCCAAGCGCGTGCAGTTGCCGCAACGCGTTGTAGTCGGTGCATTCGTCGTGCCGGCCGTGCTCGCCTCGGTGGGTCTCGCGGCACGTCCCACCCCCGCCGTGCCGCCCGGTCAGCTGCTGTTCGCGGTGCGGGCGTCGGAGATCGTGCTGGCGGGCACCGCAGTCTCCGCAGGGGAACGGCAGGAGGTGGTGGACGCCGTGCGCGCGCTGACCGACGCCCACCGGATCACCGACGTGATCACCCCCGACGCGGGCGAACACGTGCCCGTCTCCCCGGCCGTGGCCGCGTCGCTGCTCGCGGCGGTGCTCGACCACGACGTCACGGACTTCACCGGTGTCGTGCGCGTGGGACACCTGACCGCGTCGGCACGCGTCGCGGACCCGGAGCGCGCGGGCTCTCTGAGCGACGCCCTGCGCTCGGCCGCCCCCGGGCTGCGCGTCGACGAGGACTTCACGACTACGGGCTAGGAGCTGTTCGGTGTTCGGGTTCTTCTTCCAGATGTTCCTGCTGTGCGCGGGAGCGTTCCTCGCCGGCGTCCTGCTGACCTGGCTGACCATGCGCTCGCGCGAGTCCGCGACCGCCGAGGTCCAGCCCTTGTCGATCATGGAGGAGCCCGCCGCCACCGCGCCCGCGATCAAGGCGAACTCGCGCACGATGATGTTCCACACCCCCGAATCGCCCTACTACAAGCGCATGAAGGGCGACGCGTTCTTCCACTCGCCGGAGGACGCCCGCCGGGCCGGCTACACGATGTGGACGCCGCGCCCGCGCGTGCCCGCGGGCGCCTAGTTCGCGCGCAGCCAGGCGTCGAGTTCGAGGTAGTCGGCGTCGGTCATGCCGTGACGCGGGTCCACCCTGAGCAGCAGGGCTTTGTGGTGGTGGCGCGCGACCCAGGCGCGGTCCTTCTCGCTGATCTCGTCGTCCACCCAGGCGAACGGCCTGGTGCCCGCCAGCGCCACCAGGCCGCGGGTCTTCCAGTGCAGGCCCTGGCGCGCGTCGGCGTCCTCGGTGTCCGGGTCGTCCGGCCAGGTGGCGACCGGCAGCGCAGGCAGGCCGAGCAGGGGTGCGATGTGCTTGTTCGCCTCGTCCATCCAGGTCGTGGCCCAGATCAGCTCACACGGCAGGGCGGTGAGCCACAGGCCGTGCATCGGGTCGAGCCTGGCCAGGCCCGGCGTGCCGGGGACGCCGTCGCCGAACGGGAGCAGCGGGCCGTCGACGTCGAGGAAGAGGATCGGGAGCGCGGCCACGCCGGGCACGCTACGGCGCACCTCGTAGGCTTGGCCACGTGATTGCCGACGTGATCAGGCCCGGCCTCGAAGTGCTCTTCTGCGGCATCAACCCCGGCCTCGTGTCGGAGGCGACCGGGCACCACTTCGCGCGGCCGGGAAACCGGTTCTGGCCCGCACTTCATTTGTCCGGTTTCACTCCGTCCCAGTTCGCGCCCGCCGAGCAGGAGAAGCTGCTCGAACTGGGGCTCGGCATCACGAACGTCGTCGCGCGGCCCAGCGCCAGAGCCGACGAATTAACAATTGACGAAATGCGGGAAGGTGCGATCGATCTCTCGGAAAAGGTCGAGAGGTATTCACCGAAGGTTCTCGCGGTACTCGGTGTGACGGTGTACCGGGCGGCCTTCAACCGCAAGAAGACGCAGGTGGGCGCGCAGCAGGACACCGTGGGCGGTGCGCGGGTGTGGGTCCTGCCCAATCCGAGCGGGCTGAACGCGCACTGGCAGTTACCGGCGTTGGCCGAGGAGTTCGGGCGGCTCAAAGCCAGCCTGTAGAAACGAAACAAAAGTTCACATTCATGCCCACTGAAAGTGGGCTGGACGGAGTGGGCTGTGGTCTGGTTGCATCCAGATCTGCGTCCGTTCGAGTGCATTCACCCAGAAGTGGAACCCCGGAAAGCCAGGCTGCGTCAAAATTTGGCATTGCCGTGCAGAACTCGGTGAATCTTCAACACTGGTGGGGGCACAGTGGAGGTCAGGATTCTCGGGCCGGTCGAGCCTTCAGTGCCGCCGAAGCCCGCGCAGATCCTAGCTGTCTTGGCCGTCGAGTGCGGGAAGATCGTGCCCGTCGAACGGCTCATCGACCTCATCTGGGGTGAGGAGCCGCCGCCGCAGGCGCGCAAGTCGCTGCAGGTGCACATCTCCAGCCTGCGCCGGGCCGGGCTGCCGGTCGAGCACCGCGCGGCGGGGTACGTGCTCAGCGCGGAGCCCGAGAGCGTCGACCTGCACGCGTTCCGCAAGCTCGTCGGCAGAGCGGGCGACGAGGCCGATCTCAAGGTGAAGGCGGACCTCCTCGGCCAGGCCCTGCAGCTGTGGCGCGGCACGCCGGTGGTGTTCGCGCAGACGCTCGACGTGCAACGGCTCGCGGCCGCCGAGGCGTGGGTCGACGCCGAACTGGCGCTCGGCCGGCACGCCGGGCTCATCGACCGGCTCGGGGCGTTCGTCGCCGAGTACCCGCTGGCCGAACGGCTGCGCGGGCAGCTCATGACCGCGCTCGCCCGCACCGGGCGCCGGGCGGACGCCATGCGGGTGTTCCGGGAGACGCGCAAGGTGCTCGTCGACGAGCTCGGGGTCGAGCCCGGCGAGCAGCTGCAGCAGCTCTACCGCGACGTCCTGGAGGGCTCGCGGGACAGCCGCCGCAACTACCTGCCGCGCGACGCGGGCGACTTCACCGGGCGCGACCGGGAACTCGGCAGGCTGCTCGACAGCGACGGCGGCGTGTGGTGGATCGAGGGGCCGGCGGGCGTCGGCAAGTCGGCGCTCGCGGTGCACGCGGCGCACCGGCTGGCCGACCGGTATCCGGACGGGCAGCTGTTCGTGGATCTGCACTCGCCGTCCGGGGCGCTGGACGCGTTGCTGCGCGCGATGGACGTGCCGAGCGAACGGATCCCGGAGTCCGCCGAGGAACGGGCGGCGCTGTGGCGCGCGAGGGTCAGCGGGCGGCGGGTGGTGATCGTGCTGGACGGCGTCACGAGCGTCTCGCAGGTCAGGCCGCTGCTGCCGGGCAGTCCCGGCTGCCTCACGCTGATCACCAGCCGCAGCAGGCTGTGCGGGCTCGAAGGCGTGCGCCGCGTCCCGCTGGACGTGCTGAGCAGCGACGAGGCCGTCACGCTGCTCCAGCGCATCCTCGGTGACGACCGGGTGTCCGCGGAGCCCGACCAGGCGCAGGAGGTCGCGCGGCTGTGCGGATATCTGCCGCTCGCGGTGCGGATCACCGGCGCGAAGCTGGCCGGACGCGCGCACTGGCCGGTGTCGAAGCTGGTCAGGAGGCTGTCCGACGAACGGTCGCGGCTCGACGAGCTCGTCGCGGACGACCTCGCGGTGCGGGCCGGGCTGGAGCTGACCTACCGGGCGCTCGACGAGAACGTCCGCCGCGCGTACCGGATCTTCGGGTTCCTCGGGCTGCCCGAGGTGCCGAGCTTCCTGTGGATGCACCTGCTCGACGAGGACGTGCTCGACCAGCTCGTCGACGCACGGCTGCTCGACGTCATCGGCAGCGCGCGGTACCGGATGCACGAACTGGTGCGGCTGCACGCCCGTGAGCTCGCCGAGGCGGAGGACCAGCAGCAGGAACGCGAGGACGTGGTCAGGCGGGCGGTGGTCGCCGCGCTGTCCACTGTGGATGGTCTGACCGAGCAGCTCTTCCTGGCGGTGCCGCGCATGCAGGACTCGCTGGGCGTCGTCACGTCGGCGGCCCGTCCGACCGACAAGGACGCCTGGTTCGCACGCGAGGAGTCGTTGCTGACCAGGCTCGTGGAACGGGCCGCCGAACTGGGGCTCGCGGAGATCGCGTCACAGCTGGCCGAGGTGCTGGTGTTCGCGTGGTTCGGGCTCAGGAACCGTTACGAGGCCTGGGAACGAACACACACGGCGGCGCTGGAGGCCGTGTGGAGGACCGGGGACGTGCGCTTGGAGGCGGTGCTGCGGTGCAGCCTCGGCCAGATGCACTACAAGCGCGACAACCTGGCGCAGGCGCGGTCGTGGTTCGACACCGCGCAGACCTTGTTCGTGGACCTGGGCGACAAGCGCGGCGAGGCCGTCGCGATGAACGGCATCGGCATGGTCTGCCGCGATCTGGGTCAGTACCCGTGCGCGCTGGAGGCTCTCGGCCGGGCCCGTGAACTGCTGGAGTCCCAGGACCTCGAAGGCGAAGCGCACGCCCTGTACGGAATCGGCTCCATCAAACGGGAACTCGGCGACGACGCGGGCGCGTTCGACGTGCTGCGGCTCGCCGAGACCATCTACCGCCGGGCGCGCAGCCGGCGGGGTGAGGCGCTGGCGGCCCGCGGGATCGGGCTCGTCCACCGCGCTCGCGGTGAGCTCGACCTCGCCGAGGACCACATCCGGCGCGCCCACGAGATGGTCGCGGGCACCGGCGACGAGCTGCTCGGCTGCTACACCGCGCAGGCGTGGGCGAAGGTCCTGCTGCGCAGAGGTTTCCTCGATCCGGCCGCGGAACTGATCCAGCAGGCGCTGGACGGCTGCCGCGACGTCGGCGACCGGTTCGGCGAGGCCCTGATGCGCCGCACGCTGGGGGAGTGGCGGCTCGCGGCGGGCGACCACGCGGGCGCGCGGGTGGTGCTGACCGATCTGCTGCCGGTGTGGAACGACCTGAGCCTGCCGTTGTGGCGGGCCAGGACGCTTCGGGACCTGGGAGCGGTCCACGCCCGTCTGGGGGACGTCGAAGGCGCGGACCGCTCCTGGCGCGAGGCCGCCGGCGTGTTCACTCGGCTGGGCACCAGGGAGATGGGAGAGGTGCACCAGTGGCCGGCTCAATGGGCCCCGCCCGCACTCAGCCGGTGATCTTCTTGTACTTCCACGGGGCGTAGCCACCGCTCTTCAGCGAAGAGATGGTGACGGTCTCGTGGTCCATGTCCGTCGCGGTGCTGCCCTCTTCGTAGATCCACGCCGACGTCTTCGCCGAGTTGGCCCACTTCTCGAACAGCTTCACGTGACCGTTGCGCAGGATCATGTCGCCCGGCTTGAGGTTCGCCCAGGAGATCTTGGTGGCGACCTCGTCCAAAGTGGACGTGTTGCGGCTCGTCGTGAGCTTCCACGTCATGGACACGAAGCCGGAGCAGTCCGTGCGGTACTTCTTGCCCTTGCCGATGTCCCAGGCGTAGGCGGACTGGCTGTACGGAACCTTGCGGTCCCACCAGTCCTTGGCGCGCCTGATGACCTCGGTGCGGCTGATCGAACCGCCGTACCCGGCCGCCGCCTCGACCTGCGAGATGGCGGTCTCCTGCTCGGCAGGCCCCTCCGGTGCGGCCTGGGCGATGCCACTCAGGCCACCCAGCAGGCCCAGCGAGATCGCGGTCGCCGCGACTGCGTGGCGAATGCGCATGGTGTAGCTCCGATCGACTTGCTGTTGGTGATGACCGGAACTGTCCACGGTGGTGCCAAAGATCGGCCTAAGGCTGATTTAGGACTTCCTTTACCGCTCCTTCCTAGCGTCGCGGCCGAAATCTCGCCGAGTCAGTTCGCGGTCAGACGGGTGGATCGTGGTGCCGCCCCCACGTCCTCGTACTGGTTGTACGGGGGCGTGGGGGCGGTGCCGCGAGGTGCCCTGCTGAGCGTGAACTGGCCGCCGAGATTTCGGCCGTGACGCTAGGTTTCGCCGCACCTTGGGCATAAGGAGAGAGAGCACATGTTCGTTCGCACGATCGCAGCCGTGGTCGCGATGTTCGCCGCTCTGATCATGGGCGCGTCCGTCGCGTCGGCGGCCCCGGCGAAGTACACCCACACGCAGGCGACCGCGCAGCTGCGCGCCGCCGGCATCACCTGGACGTCGAGCGGCGGCTGCAGTGACCGCAACCGTCCGAACTGCACGTCCTTCGAGCAGATCAACCAGACGACCATCGCGGGTGCCAAGACGTTCAAGAGCGCGTCGGGCTGTGCGCTGACCATCACCGGCGGCACGGAGACCGGCCACGCGTCGGGCACGTACTCGCACTGGAACGGCTACAAGGTGGACTACCGGCTGTCCAGCTGCGTCACCAACTACATCAAGGGCAGCTTCTCGTCCATCGGCGGCAACAAGTGGAAGTCGAACGCGGGCAACATCTACTACCTCGAGTCGAACCACTGGGACGTCACGTACCACAACTGCGGTTGCTGAGGTTGTTGCTGATCTGAGGTGAGGCCGGTAGTAGTTGTCGGGTGATCACACTCGGCGCCGTCTACCGGCCCCAGCTCCCTCCCGAGAACCTGCGTTCCGTCGTCCTCGCGGCCGAGGAGTCCGGTGTGGACTCGTTGTGGCTGTGGGAGGACTGCTTCCTGGAGAGCGGTATCGCCTGCGCCTCGGCGGCCCTGGCCTGGACCTCGCGGCTGAAGGTCGGTGTCGGCCTGCTGCCGGTGCCGCTGCGCAACGTCGCCCTGACGGCGATGGAGGCGGCGACGCTCGACCGGTTGTTCCCCGGCCGCGTCATGATCGGCGTCGGGCACGGCGTGCAGGACTGGATGGGCCAGGTCGGCGCACGGGTGTCGTCGCCGCTGACGTTGCTGCGCGAGTACACCGACGCGCTGAAGGCGCTGCTGGCCGGTGAGCGCGTCACGGTCGAAGGCCGGTACGTGAAGCTGACCGGCGTGGCGCTGGACTGGCCGCCGTCCGCGCCGATGCCGGTCTACGTGGGCGGACTGGGCGAGAAGACCCTGGACCTGGCCGGCGAGGTCGGCGACGGCACCATCCTCGACGCGTCGGCGGACCTCGAACGCGTCCTGTCCGTCAGCGCCACCCGCGAGCACCCCGTGATCGTCTACGTGGAGACGGACTCGCGGGACCGCGCGTTCGTCACGGACCTGGTCACCTCGGTGGCCGCCGCGGGCGCTACCAGCGTGATCCTGCAACAGTCCGCCACGAGCGAGGACCCGGAAGGGTTCGTCCGATTCGTGGGATCACTCGATGGAGTGAGTGCATAGCGTCGTAGATAACGACGGATTCCCCCGTGCGATGGAACGGTCATGGGCCTTTTGTCGCCGATCGGGGAGGTAAGCATGCTCGGGCGCAAAGACCGCCGGATCGCTGAGCTGGAGCGGGCCGTGGAGGGCCTGCAAGAACTCCTCGCCCGAATCGGTGACGCCCGATCAGCGCAGACCGACGCGCTGGAAGAGGTCGACAGAGCCGGTGCCGAACTCGTAGCGCTGCGGCACCGGATCAACAACGCACGCGCCGAACTGCAGCCGTTGAAGGAAGAACTGACCCTGCAACGGGCAGGCGTGTTCCGCACCGACGCCACCGCGGACCACCAGGCGCAGCTGGACCTCATCCACGACGAGATGAAGACCCTGATCAAGACCGGCGCGGCGATCGAGGGTGGCGGGCAGGTCACCTACAACGGATCGGACGCGACCGGCCGCAGGCTCGTCGAGGACTGGTCGGCGCTGATGCTCCGCTCGTACAACTGCGAGGCCGAGAACTGCCTGCGCATGCTGCGAGCCGGTGGCCTGGACGCGGCGAGGAGGCGCCTCGACCGCTCGGCGTCGGCGATCGAACGCCTCAGCGGGACGTTCGCGCTCCGCATCTCGCCGCGTTACCAGGCCTTGCGCACGTACGAGCTCGAACTGACCGCCGACCACCTGCAGCGCAGGGCCGAGAGCCGCCGCACCCGCCGGATTGCTTCCTGACCCACGGGGTATACCCCGGCATGGCTGAGGTCGCGCTGAAAATCGAGGCACCCGTCGCGCACGTGTGGGACGTGCTCGCCGACGGCTGGTCGTACGGGGGCTGGGTGGTGGGCGCGTCCCACATCCGCGACGTGGACACCGGCTGGCCCAAACCCGGCACGCGCATCCATCACAGCGTGGGCCCGTGGCCGCTGGTCATCCAGGACGTGACCGAGGTGGTGAGGTGCGAGGCGCCCAAGCTGCTGGAGCTGGACGCCCGGCTCTGGCCCGCGGGCGCGGCGCGGATCACCTTCAGCCTGCGGGCGCTGTCCGAGTCGCTGACGGAGGTGCGCATGACCGAGAGGGCGGTGCGCGGGCCGTCGACGCTCCTGCCGAACGTCGTGCAGGACCTGCTGCTGACACCCCGCAACAAGGAGACGCTGCAGCGCCTCGGCGATCTGGCCAGGGGACGCGGCTGATTCACCACCCTTTCACTAGGTAACTAGTGAAAGGGTGGTACGGTCGCTCCCATGAGTCAGAGGGAGCATCCGCCTGTCCTGGCGGAGAGCCTGGGGAAGAAGTACTCGCGGGGCTGGGCGTTGCGCGACTGCTCGCTGGAGATCCCGGCGGGCCGGATCGTCGCGCTCGTCGGGCCGAACGGGGCCGGCAAGAGCACGCTGATGGGCATGATCACCGGCCTGCTGCGTCCGACGACGGGCCGGATCTCGGTGTTCGGCGACGTGCCGAACGGGCGGGGGATGCACCGGTCGGTGGCGTTCCTGACGCAGGCCAAGCCGCTGTACCCGCAGTTCACGGTCACCGAGACGCTCAAGTACGGCCGCAACTCCAACCCGGGGTGGGACCAGGCGTACGCCGAGGAGCTGGTCGAGAAGGCGCAGGTGCCGTTCGCGGCCAAGGTCGGGACGCTCTCGGGCGGCCAGCGGACGCGGGTCGCGCTCGCGCTGGCGCTGGGCAAGCGGCCGCGGTTGCTGATGCTGGACGAGCCGCTCGCCGACCTCGACCCGCTGGCGCGCGAGAGCGTGTTGCAGACGCTCGTGCAGGAGTGCCGCACGCAGGGCATCACCGTGCTGCTGTCGTCGCACGTGCTGGCGGAGCTGGAGGACCTGTGCGACCACCTCGTGCTGCTGGCCGACGGCCGGGTGCGGCTGGCGGGTGACGTGAGCGCACTGCTGCGGGCGAACGCGCAGCACCGGACGTTGAGTCAGCTCGCGCTCGCCTACATGCGGATGGAGGTCGCGGCATGACGTGGGTCGTGTGGCGCCAGCAGCGGCCCGTGTTCGTCACGCTCGTCGCCGGGCTGGCCGTGGTGGTGGCGGCCATCCTGGTGCTGCGGGCCGCGATGTCGGCGGACCTCGTCTCGCGCAACCTCGTGGACTGCGCGGCGAAGGGCCTGGAGTCCTGCACGGGCCCGGCGGCCACCGAGTTCCAGGCCGCCTGGTTCGACAAGATGCACATCGCGCTGGCCACGGTGCTCGTCGCGCCCGTGCTGATCGGCGTCTTCGTCGGCGCGCCGCTGTTCGCGCGGGAGTTCGAGCAGGGGACCCACGCGCTGGCGTTCACGCAGTCGGTCAGCAGGACCCGCTGGATGGCCACCAAGTTCCTCGTCGCGGCACTGCCCGCGCTGGTCGTGGTGGTCGTTCACCAGCTCGTCGTGCACAGCTGGCTGGACGTGGCCGGTCAGCTCGGACCGTTGTCGACCGGGGAGTTCTACTTCACGGTCTTCGACTCCCGTGGCGTGTCACCCGTCGCCTACACACTCTTCTCCTACACGCTCGGCATGTTCACCGGCGCGCTGTTCAGGCGCACGCTCGTGGCGATGACGCTGACGCTTGGTCTGTTCGTCGTCGTGCGGGTCGTGGTCGGCGGTGTGCGGGAGTCCCTGATCACGCCGACCCGGGTGATCTCCGACGACGTGGACGGGCCCGCGCTGGCCGGTCGCGGGCCCCTGGTGGTCGAGTCGGGATTTCTCGACGCCAGGGGGAACGTGATCGCCGACCCCACGCCGATGATGAACTGCGGCTCCAAGGCCGACGCGCAGGGCGTCGTCGACACGGCGGCCTGCTACCGGGAGAACGGCCTCGCGCAGCGGTACGCGGACATCATCCCGGTCGAGCAGGCGACGACGCTGCACCTGCTGGAAGGGTCGGTCTTCGTGGGGCTCGCGGCGCTGTTCGTGCTGGGCTCGGTCTGGGCCGTGCGCAGGCAGGTGTGACCTGAGTGGACGGGTGGACACCTATGCTGAGCGGCGTGATCGAGTTTCGCATCGATCGGCACTCCGGGGTGTCCACCTATCTCCAGATCGCCGCGCAGGTCAAGCAGGCCATGCGGATGGGGCTGCTCGGACCCGGCGACAAGCTGCCGACGGCACGGGAGGTGGTGGAGGCCACCAGGGTCAACCCCAACACCGTGCTGAAGGCGTACCGCGAGCTCGAACACGAGGGGCTCGTGGAGGGCCGCCGGGGCATGGGCACGTTCATCACGGCCTCGCTCGCCACCGACGCGACGAAGGCGGACGCGCCGCTGCGGCAGGACCTGGAGCGGTGGATGGACCGCGCGGTCGACGAGGGGCTCTCGGCCGACGAGGTCGACGCGATCTACACCGACGTGCGGGGCACGCACTACTGATGTCCACTGTGGACGTGGGAGCACGATGAACGCCAGTCCGGTGCGGGCCGAGAACCTCGCGAAGCACTTCGGGCGCACGAAAGCGCTCGACGGCTGCTCGTTCTCGCTGCCGGAGGGCAGCGTGACCGGGCTGGTGGGGCCGAACGGCGCGGGCAAGAGCACGCTGCTGTCGCTGATCGCCGGGCTCGCGAAGCCCACCGGCGGCGAGATCACCGTCCACGGCACGGCGGTGCGCGGCCGGATGCACCCCGACGTGTCGCTGCTGACCCAGAGAAGGCCGCTCTACGACCAGTTCACCGTGCGCGAGCTGATGCGGGCGGGTGCCGCGATGAACGACCGCTGGTCGGCCGAACGCGCGGACGAGGTGCTGGATCTCCTTGCGGGCGTGGACAAGGACGCGAAGGTGCGCACGTTGTCCGCCGGCGCGCGCACGCAGGTCGCGATCGCGCTGACGCTCGGCCGGCTGCCGAAGGTGTTGCTGCTGGACGAACCGCTGTCCGACCTCGACCCGCTGGCGCGCGACGAGACGTTGCGGATCGTCATGACCGACGTCGCGGAACGCGGCACCACGGTGCTGCTGTCGTCGCACCTGCTCACCGACCTCGGCGACGTCTGCGACCACCTGCTGCTGCTGGACGAGGGCCGCGTGCAGGTGGCGGGCGAGATCGACGAGATCCTGGGCGACCACCGGGTCGTCGTCGGACCCGCCGGACTGGATTTCGAGACCGACGGCGTCGTGGTCGACTCCTCGCACACGTCCCGCCAGACGACGGCGCTGGTGCGCGGCAGCAGCGCGCCCGAGGGCTTCCAGACCGAGCACCCCGACCTGGAGGCGCTGGTGATGGGGTACCTGCGGGCATCACGCACCCGCAGGCTCGCCCGTCAGTAGATGGCTTTCTGGGCTCCCTGGACCAGCGCCCGGTACAGGCCACCGGCCACACCCCAGCGCGCCAGCGCCGCCCGTGCCGCGTTCGCGCCCGCCGCGCCGTGCACACCGCCGCCCGGCCACGCCGACGAACCCGTGAGGTAGAGCCGGTCGAACGGGGTGTCCGCGCGGCCGAGACCGGGCACGGGCCGGAAGACCAGCTGCTGGTGGATCGCCGCCGTGCCGCCGTTGACCGAACCGATGTCGGCGGGGCCGAGCACCGAGCGCCCGAGGATGCGCGAGCGGAAGCCGGGCGCGCGTTCCTCGATCATCAGCTCCAGGCGGTCGGCGCGGCGCTTCAACCGGTCCGGCGTCCAGTTCCCGCCCAGCGGCACGTGGGTGTAGGCCCAGGCGGCCTCGGTGCCCGCGGGGGAACGCGTCGGGTCGGTCGTCGTCATCTGGCCCAGGATCATGAACGGGTTGCGCGGCACCTTGCCGCACGCCAGTTCGTGGGCCACGCCCGCCAGGCCGTTGAGGTCACCGCCGAGGTGGACCGTGCCCGCCTGCGAGGCCTCCGCGTTGCGCCACGGGATCGGGCCCGACAGCGCCCAGTCGACCTTGATCGTGTCGCCGTCCCACTGGAACCTCTTCAGGTCCTCCGCGAGCTTCGACGGCAGCGCGTCCCCGCCGATCAGGTCCAGGTAGAGCCTGGGCGCGGGTACGTCGGCCAGGACCGCGCGGCGTGCGCGCACAACGGAACCATCCGCCAGACGCACGCCAACGGCGACACCGCGTGCGTGCAGCACTTCGGTGACACGAGCGCCGGTCTCGATGCGTCCACCGAACCTGCGGACCAAGGACGCGGTCAGCTCGCCCGCCCCGCCGCGCGGTACGGGGTTGCCGACCTCCTGGGCGAGCATGGCGAGCAGCCAGCCGAAGCCCGCGCCGCCGGCCTGGTCCGGGCCGAGGTCCGAGTGCATCGTGTTGCCCGCCAGCAACAACCGGGCGCCCTCACCGGCGAAGAGCTCCTCGCCGAGGCGGCGCACGGGCAGCGTCAGCAGTCGCACCAGCCGCAACGCGTCACCGGCGCCGAGAGTCCTGAGCAACGACAGACCGCCGCGCACGGGCGGGAACGGCCGGAGCAGGCTCTCCAGCACGGCGCCGCGCACCTGCTGCCAGCGCGCGTACTCGGCCTGCCACGCCTCGGCATCCGAATGAGCGAAGGAGCCAACGGACTTCGCGGTGACGTCCACGTCACGAGAGAGGAGCGCGACACGGTCGTCCGGCAGCACGTGGGCCAGCACGGCAGGTGCGTGTTGCCACTGCACGTCGAGGTTCAACGCGCCGATGACGGGCGAGCCGAGGCCGAGGGGGTAGAACGCGCTGTAGACGTCGTTCGTGAAGCCCGGAGCGGTGATCTCGGCCGATGTCACGGCGCCACCGGGCGTCTCGCGCTGCTCCAGCACGAGCACGTCCCAGCCCGCGTCCGCCAGCAGGGTCGCGGCGACCAGTCCGTTCGGGCCGGAGCCGATGACGACCGCGTCAACCTCGTTCACGCACGTCCTCCCATTGCAGCGATGACCTCACGCAGCACATCACGCGCGTCGTGTTCGGGCCACCATTCCAGATCCTCATGTGCTCGTGTGGTGCGCACGAGAGGTGCCTGATCGGCCATCCGGACCCACTCCGGGGTCAGGGGCTGCAGCCCGAGCCGGGCGGTGGCGCCCGCGAGCTTCTCGATCACCGGGTACGGCACCGGCAGCCGGGCCGCGCCCACGCGGCCGGCGATCATCGGCGCGGTCAGCACCGGCTCGGCGGCGAGGTTGAAGGCTCCCAGCGCCTTGCGGCGGATGATCTCGACGATCGCGCGCGCCACGTCGTCCGCGTGCACGAGCTGCAGGCGCAGGTCGTTCCACAGCGGGACCGGCAGGAACGGCAGCAGCCCCGGCGGGAGCAGCGGGCTGAGCAGCCAGCGGCGGATCTTCTCGGCGGCGGACGCCTGCCCGATGCCGCACGGCCGGATCACCGTGCACGGCAACGGATAGCGCTGGACCATCTCCTCCAGCCGCACCTTGTGCGCGCTGTAGGTGTTGCCGGCGATGCCCGTCAGCGGCCACGACTCGTCGACCCTCGACCAGCGTTCCGCCGGGCCGTACGCCGCGACCGAGGAGGCGAGGACGAGATGACCGACGTCTTCTTTGACGCACGCGGCGAGCACGTGCTCGGTGCCGTCGACGTTCGTCTCCTGGTTCGCCGGCTTGATCGCCCACGCCAGGTGCACCACGACGTCGGCGCCCCGGAACGCGTCGCACAGGGACGACAGTGTGCGCACGTCGACACCGGCGTCCTCGAAGTCGAGGTGGCGGCGCAGCGCGCTGCCGACGTTGCCGGACGCACCGGTGACGACGATTTTCACCCTGCCCGGATACCCGCGATGTGAGCGATCACGCGTATCTCATTTCGTTCGGCACCGAAGAGCTAGCACACTCCGTAGTCGAGCGGTAGTCACATGAACCTTACGAGCCTGTGTTCCGTAGCACATAAGGGGCCATTATGTGAGCCTCCACCCAATACTGAGCTACCGCTTAGTATGTCGATCATTTGGACAAGGACCCTGCATGCCCCTCCGCCGTGTACTGCCCACCGCCGCCTTGGCGCTCGCCGTCCTGGCGGCCGGCTGCGGTGCCAAGACAGACGAGAAGGTCCAGGTCAAGACCGGTCCGGGCGTTACCGACGACACGATCTCGCTCGGCATCCTCACGGACATGACAGGCCCGTTCAAAGCCTCCGCGCTGACCCGCATGAAGGGCTATGAGCTGTACCTGAAGCAGGTCAACGACCGTGGCGGCATCTGCGGCCGCAGGATCGAGCTCAAGCAGAAGGACCACGCGTACGACGTGCAGAAGGCGCTCGACGCGTACTTCGACCTCGAGCCGCAGATCCTGGGCCTGCTGGAGCTCGCCGGCACGCCGATGACCGCGGCGATCGAGCCCGACATCATGCAGACCCGCACGCTGACCGCTCCCGCCTCGTGGGCCGCGTCGCTGCTCGGCAACCCGCACATGATGATCGTCGGCACCACGTACGACCTCGACGTCATCAACGGGCTCGACCACTACAAGCGCAAGGGCGTGATCAAGGACGGCGACACCGTCGGCCACGTCTACGTGCAGGGCAGCTACGGCGACAACGCCGTGGAGGGCAGCCGGTTCGTCGGGACGCAGTGGAACATGAAGATCGCCGAGCAGCCGATCGGCGAGACCACGGCCGACCTCGCGCAGCAGATCGGCGCGCTGAAGGCCGCGGGCGCCAAGGCCGTCGTGCTCAGCACCACCCCCGCCCAGACCGCCGCCGCAGTCGGCGTGGCCGCGGCGCTGAAGTGGGAGGTGCCGTTCATGGTCAACGTGGTCGGCTTCGACACCGCGATCCTCGACTCCCCGGTCGGCCCGGCCGTCGAGAAGCAGGTGTCCGTGGTGACGTCGGTGGCACCGTTCACCGGCACCCAGCCCGGCCCGCGCGAGGTCGCGGCGGCGTTCAACAAGTACTACCCGAACGACAAGCCCGCGATCTACGTCGACCACGGCTACACCGTCGCGAAGGTGTTCCTCTCCGTCGTGGAGAAGGCCTGCCAGGACGGCGACCTGACGCGGGACGGCGTGCTGAAGGCGTTCCACAACACCAACGGCCTGGACACCCAGGGCCTGACCAGCGCGCTGCACTACTCGCTCGTCGGGCGGCCGTCCGCGACGCAGTCGTACATCACCAAGGTCGACTCGAAGGCGCCCGGCGGTCTCACGACCGTCGAGGAGCTGTTCGAGTCCGAGCTCGTGAAGGCCAAGGGCACCCGCGCCAAGTAGTGACCAAATGAGAAACGGCCCCTCCTAGAACCCAAGCCCAAGACCCAAGGCTTCGGGAGGGGCCGTTTCCGTCGTCCTACTTGCCGAATCCGGCCTTGCGGAGCGCGTCCGCCATCGAACCGCTCGCGGGCGCCGCGGCGCGCTGCTGGCCGCCGCGCTGGGGCTGCCCGCCGCGCTGCTGCGGACGACCGCCGCGGTCACGGCCACCGCCGCCACCGCCCTGCTGCTTCGGAGCGGGCTTGCCCGGCTCGTCGGTCAGGCGCAGCGTCAGGCCGATGCGCTTGCGGGCCTCGTCGACCTCCAGCACCTTCACCCGCACCACGTCACCGGACTTCACGACGTCGCGCGGGTCCTTCACGTAGGTGTTGGACAGGGCGGAGATGTGCACGAGTCCGTCCTGGTGCACGCCGATGTCCACGAACGCGCCGAACGCGGCCACGTTCGTCACGACGCCCTCCAGCACCATGCCGGGCTTGAGGTCGGCGATCTTCTCGACGCCGTCCGCGAACGTCGCCGTCTTGAACGCCGGGCGCGGGTCGCGGCCGGGCTTCTCCAGTTCGCGGAGGATGTCCGTGACGGTCGGCAGACCGAACTGCTCGTCCACGAACTTCTCCGGCCGCAGCTTCGTCAGCACGGCCGTGTTGCCGATCAGCTCGGTGCCCGCCTCCTGCTGCATCTTCCGCACGACCGGGTACGCCTCGGGGTGCACCGAGGAGGCGTCCAGCGGCTCGTCGCCACCGCGGATCTTGAGGAAGCCCGCGCACTGCTCGAACGCCTTGGGGCCGAGCCGTGCCACGTCCTTCAACGCCTTGCGCGACCGGAACGGGCCGTTGGCGTCGCGGTGCAGCACGATGTTCTCCGCGAGACCGGCGGTGATGCCGGAGACGCGGCTCAGCAGCGGCACGGAGGCCGTGTTCAGGTCGACGCCGACCGCGTTCACGCAGTCCTCGACCACCGCGTCCAGCGACCGCGACAGCTTCGACTCCGCGAGGTCGTGCTGGTACTGGCCCACGCCGATCGACTTCGGGTCGATCTTCACGAGCTCGGCCAGCGGGTCCTGCAGACGGCGGGCGATCGACACCGCGCCGCGGATCGACACGTCCAGCTCGGGCAGTTCGGACGACGCGTAGGCCGACGCCGAGTACACCGACGCGCCCGCCTCGGACACCACGATCTTGGTCAGGTTGAGCTCGGGGTGGCGCTTGATCAGGTCGGCGGCCAGCTTGTCGGTCTCGCGCGAGGCCGTGCCGTTGCCGATCGCGATCAGGTCGACGTTGTGCTGCTTGGCCCACACCGCGAGCTTCGCGATCGACTCGTCCCAGCGGTTCGCGGGCACGTGCGGCTGGATGACGCCGTGCGCGACGACCTTGCCGGTGGCGTCGACGACCGCGACCTTCACGCCGGTGCGGTAGCCGGGGTCGAGGCCCATCGTGGCGCGCGTGCCGGCCGGGGCGGCCAGCAGCAGGTCGCGCAGGTTGGACGCGAACACCTTCACGGCCTCGTCCTCGGCGAACGACCGCAGCCGGCCGCGCAGGTCGATGCCCAGGTGCACGAGGATCCGGGTCCGCCACGCCCAGCGCACGGTGTCGGTGAGCCACTTGTCGCCCGGCCGGCCCTGGTCGTCGATGCCGAACCTCGAGGCGATGCGCACCTCGAACGACGAGGGACCCTCCTCACGCGGCTCCTCCGGCTCCAGGACGAGGTCGAGGACCTCCTCCTTCTCGCCGCGGAACAGCGCCAGGATGCGGTGCGACGGCAGCTTCGCGAAGGGCTCGTCGAAGTCGAAGTAGTCGGAGAACTTGGCGCCCTCGGTCTCCTTGCCCTCGCGGACCTTGGAGACCACGCGGCCGCGCGTCCACATCTGCTCGCGCAGGTCGCCGATCAGGTCGCTGTCCTCGCCGAACCGCTCGACCAGGATCGCCCGCGCGCCCTGCAGGGCGGCCGCGGCGTCCGCGACCTCCTTCGCGGGGTCGACGAACTTCGCGGCCTCCTCCTGCGGGTTCAGCCCGGGATCACCCAGAAGTGCGTCAGCCAGCGGTTCGAGACCGGCCTCCTTCGCGATCTGGGCCTTCGTGCGGCGCTTCTGCTTGTAGGGCAGGTAGAGGTCCTCGAGCCGCGCCTTGGACTCAGCGGCGAGGATCTGCGCTTCGAGGGTGTCGGTGAGCTTGCCCTGCTCGCGGATGGAGTTGAGGACGGCAGCCCGGCGCTCTTCCAGTTCGCGCAGGTAGCCGAGGCGTTCCTCGAGCGTGCGCAGCTGGGCGTCGTCGAGACCGCCGGTCGCCTCCTTGCGGTAGCGGGCGACGAACGGGACGGTCGCGCCACCGTCGAGCAGTTCGACAGCAGAGCCGACCTGGCCCGCGGCCACTCCGAGCTCGTCAGCGATCTTCTGGTGGATGAGCGTTGTCACAGCGCGCCATTCTGCCCGTTGTCCGATCCGACGTGGCACGGTGTCCTTCATGACCATCGCCGAGGTCGTCCCTTCACTGCTGTCGGGCCTGGGAGTGCCGGGTGCCGACAACACGCTCGGCCTGCCACGGGCCCGGCGTGTCGTACTGCTGCTCGTCGACGGTCTGGGCCACGAACTGCTGCGCGCGCACGCCTCGCACGCACCGTTCCTGTCGTCGATGGCCGGCCAGGAGATCTCCGCGGGCTTCCCGTCGTCGACCGCGACCAGCCTCGCCTCGATCGGCACCGGGCTGCTCTCGGGTGAGCACGGCATCGTCGGCTACACGTTCGCGGTCGGGGACGAGGTGCTCAACTCGCTGACCTGGTCGCGCGCCGACGACCGCCACCACGACCTGCGCAGGACGCTCGTGCCCGAGGTCGTGCAGCCCCATCCGACGCTGTTCGAACGCGCGGCGGCGGCCGGTGTCGCGGTCAGCGTGGTCGCCCCGCTGTTCCACCGCGGCAGCGGCCTCACCAGGGCGGTGCTGCGCGGCTCGTGGTTCCGCGGCGCGGCGGGGTTCGGCGACCTGGCCCTCGGCGCTCTCGCGGCCGTGCGGGAGGACCGTTCGTTCTGCTACGCCTACCACGCGGACCTCGACACGATCGGGCACATCTACGGGCCGGGTTCCGAGGAGTGGTTGCTGCAGCTGGAGTTCATCGACGCGCTGGTCTCGCGGATCGCCGCGCGCATGCCGCCGGACTCGGTGCTCGCCGTCACGGCGGACCACGGCATGATCACCGCGGGAGAGCGGATCGACTTCGACACCGAACCCCTGCTGTGGCAGGGGGTCCGGGTGATCGCCGGAGAACCCCGGGTGCGTTACCTGCACACCGAGAGCGACGAGGTCCTGGACGTGTGGCGCGAGTACCTCGGTGACCGCGCCGACGTGCTGACGCGCGAGGACGCGGTGGACGCCGGGTGGTTCGGCCCGATCAGCCCGCTGGCGGCGGACCGCATCGGAGACGTCGTGGTGGCGATGAAGGGCTCCGCGGTGGTCGTGCGCAGCCAGGCGGAGCCCATGTGGACCGGCATGAACGGGTTCCACGGGTCGCGGACCCGTGCGGAGCTGGCGATCCCCATTCTGGTTCACTCAAAAGCTTCAGTGTAGATTGAAATCAGCCCTTTCCGTTGTCTCGCTTTAGGATCACCGGACGTGACGATCGAACTGCCAGGACCAGTCGGGTTCGTGCTCGGCGGCGGGGGGAGCCTCGGCGCCGCGCAGGTCGGCATGCTGCGCGCCCTGCGCGAGCACGGCGTCCGGCCCGACCTCGTCGTCGGCACCTCGGTCGGTTCGGTCAACGGCTCGCTGCTCGCGCTGGACCCGGACAAGGCGGCCGAGCGGCTGGGCGTGCTGTGGGAGGGCATGACGCGGCAGCGGGTGTTCCCCGGCGGGCCGATCGCGCAGCTGAGGTCGTTGCGCACCAACAAGACCTACCTCTTCCCGAACACCGGTCTCGCGCACGTGCTGTCCGAGGGTCTCGGCGGCTGTTCGTCCTTTCACGACCTGGCGCTGCCGTTCGGCGCGGTGTCGGTGAACGGCGTGACCGGTGAGGCCGTGAACATCACCGAGGGCGAGCTGATCCCCGCGATCCTCGCCAGCGCGGCGATTCCGGGCGTCTACCCGCCGGTGCGCATCGGCGACCAGGTGCTCTACGACGGCGGTGTGCTGGCGAACGTGCCGATCCGGCAGGCCCTGGCGATGGGCGCGAAGTCGTTGGTGGTGCTGGACTGCGCGTTCCCCGGCCACCTGCCGACCGTGCCGGAGACGCTCGCCGAGACCCTGCTGTTCTGGGCGACGCTGGGCATGCGCAACCAGGCGGTGCTGGAGGTGGAGCTCGCGTCGCAGACCGCTCCTGTGCTCTACCTGCCGGGCCCGCCCGTGCAGGCCGTGACACCGCTGGACTTCTCGCACACCGCGGAACTGGTCGAGGCCTCCTACCAGGCCTCGACCGCGTTCCTCACGACGCTGGAGTTCGCCGGCGTCGGGCTCTACGGGCACCCGTCACACGGCTGATGGCGCATCACCTCGCGTTCGGCGTAACGCAGGCAAACGTCGGCTCATTGGCGCAATCTCCGCCGCTTTTTGCGATGTAACAACCTCAGACCTCCGATGACCTCTTGAAGTCGGGCTGTCAGGTGGCGTAGACCTGGTCGCGGTAACACCGAGCACGTCTTCCTACCGCCGCGGGGAGCGTCCACCAGGAGGCTGGCTCGTGGGCACAAAGTCGCGTCGTCTCGGCGTGTTGATGACCGCCGTTCTGCTCGTCGCAGGCGTGAGCGCTCCGGCGCGCGCCGAGGTGCTGCATCCCCGGCAGGACTGGCTGCGGGCGTCCACGTCCGGCCTGTTCCTGCACTGGGGAATGCGCACGAGTCCGGGCCACACCAGTTGCGCCGCCTGGGAGAACGCCGTCACCAGTGGCGGCTGGAATGCGAAGTACTGGGTCGACGAGGCGAAGAAGCTGCACGCGCAGTACCTGGTGCTGGCGTCGTTCCACAGCAGGCTGGGGTACGCGCGGGCGTGGCCGTCGGCGATTCCCGGCAGTTGCTCGACCAAGCGCGACTTCCTCGGCGAGCTGATCGACGCCGCTTCGGCCCAAGGGCTCAAGGTCGTCAACTACATGACCGACGACCCGCAGTGGCACGCGGAGGGCGGGCACGAGTGGCTCGACTCGGCCGCGTACTCGAAGTACAAGGGCAAGTCGGTGAACCTCCAGGAGAGGCCGGGGTTCGGGCAGTTCAGCTACGACAACTTCGTCGAGATCATGCGGCGGTACCCGAAGCTCGCGGGGTTCTGGATCGACAACGACAACGCGTACTGGGAGCAGAACGGGCTGTACGAACGGATCCGGCGCGAACGGCCGGACATGGTCCTCAGCAACAACAACGAGGACACCGCGATCATGGACACGATCAGCAACGAGCAGAAGACCGGCATGACGCCGAGCTACGACTACCCGCAGGCGGTCTACACGGCGGCGCCGCGGCTGATCGAGGCGTGCTTCAAGCTGCCGAGCACCGGCGCGTGGTGGTACTCCGGCTCGAACTCCGCCGTGGACCACCGGCTCACGCTGGGCAGGCTGATCACCAACGCCGGCAGCGACGTCAAGGCGCTGATGGCCGAGACCGCGATGGTCAACGGCAGGTTCCCGTCGAACCAGGCCGCCTTCAACGACTTCGCGAACACCTACCTCGGCGCCATCTGGGAGTCGATCGGCGGCACGTACGGCGGGGGTTATCTGCACGGCGGCCTCAAACCGGGGTTCTGGAACGACGGCGCGCACGGCGTCACGACCGTCTCCAAGGCCGACCCGGACCGGCACTACGTGCACGTGCTCACCAAGCCGTCCGGCAGCACGTTGAAGGTGCGTGACAACGGGTACAAGGTCAGCCGCGTCACGAACCTGCGCACCGGGGCGGCGGTGAGCTGGACGCAGGCCGGCGGCACGATCACGCTCACCGGCCTCTCGGGCTGGGACCAGTACGACACGGTGTTCAAGGTCGAGACGGCCGGGCGTGAGGGGATCATCCCGCCCTCGTCGTACACGATGAGCGCGTCGGCGTCCGGCTCCGGCCACCCGGCCTCGCACGCCGCCGACGGCGACTACCGGACCTACTGGGACGCAACGGGTGCGGGCACCGTGTCGCTGCGCTTCGACCTGGGTTCGGCGAAGCAGGTCTCGTACGTGGCGCTGAACCAGCGCGAGGACTCGACGACCTACCCGGCGGCGAACTCCGCGCGCATCAAGAACTACAACGTCTACACGTCCGGCGACGGCGCCAAGTGGACGAAGGTCAGGTCCGGCTCACTGGCCAACCACCGCGGCGTGCAGTTCATCGACCTGCCCGCCGACACGACCGCACGGCACGTCCGCGTCGAGAAGACGTCCACGCAGGGCAAGGCGCAGCTGCGGGTCGACGAGGCGTGGCTCGGCCGGTTCTAACAGGTCAGCACCCTCTCGACGTTGTGCTCGGCGATCTCCCGCATCGCGTCCCGGTGCGGGAAGTCGCCGTCCAGCAGCCGAAGCGGACCCTCCACGAGGGACAGGTGCTGCGCCAGCCGGTACAGCGACATCCGTGCCGGGTCGAGACCGGGGACCGGCCGGTAGTGCGGGCCGAAGCGCAGTTCCAGGAACACGTGCTCCCACTCGACGTCGAAGAACATCACGCCCTCGATGTCGATCAGCACCGGGCGTCCGTCCGCCACGAGCACGTGGTCGGGGCCCAGTTCGCCGTGGATCAGCCCGTACTCCGTGCGCGGCTCGACCGCGGCATGTCGTTGCCGCAGCTCGTTTTCCAGGCGGCTGCGCTCGGCGGCGATGCGCGGCACCCGCTCGCAGCACGCGTCGAGGTGCCCGAGTGCGCGTCGCAGCACCACGTCCGGCACCGGCGGCGCGTCCACCGGCTGCAGCGCGCTCGGGCGGCCGTAGCGCGGGCTGGTGCGCTGGTGCACGGCGCCCAGGTCGTCCCAGAGCCGTTCCAGGGCCTCGGTGTCGTGGTCGAGCAGCTTTTCGAGGAACTCCGCCCCGAGGTCCTCGACCACGATGACGTCGCTGTCGACCAGCACCAGCCTCGGCACGCACGCCCCGGCCTCGGACAGTGCCGTGTGCGCCGTGAGGAACAGGTCGCGCCCGCTCGCGTTGCCGAACAACGGGTCCTGCTCGTGCGTGGGCCAGTAGTCCTCGCTCGTGCGCCACACGTAGGCGACGCCCGTCGTGCCGTCGTCGAGCGTCAGGCGGTAGACGCCTTTCTTGCTGCCGCCGTGCAGACGGACCACGTCGCGCAGTTCACGGCCGTACGCCGCCTGCGCGATGTCCGCGAGGTCGGCCACCCCCAGATGTGCCACGCTGCGGGACGTTAGTGGTGGGCGCGTGAAACTGGTGCCAACACTTCTGGGGCGAGCGGACACGAACAGACATGACGACCGAAGACGACCGAGCGTTGTGGTCGCAGGCCGCCGGGGGCAGTGCGCACGCTTTCGGAGTGCTGTTCGACCGGCACGCGAAGGCGGTCTACAACCACTGCTTCCGGTTGACCGCGTCCTGGGCGGAGGCCGAGGACCACCTGCAGGCGACGTTCCTGCTGGCCTGGCGCAAACGCGACGACGTGCGGCTGGAGCGCGAGTCGGCGCTGCCGTGGCTGCTCACGGTCGCGACGAACGTGGTGCGCAACGAGCAGCGCTCCCTCATCCGCCGGCTGAAGAACCTGCGACGTGTCGGCGAGGAACGGCCGGTGCCCGACCACGCGGACCGGGTCGCCGAGCGCCTCGACGACCAGCGGCAGATGAAGGACCTGCTCGACGCCGTGCTGAAGCTGCCGCGCAACGAACGTGAGGCGCTCGCGCTGTGCGTGTGGTCGGGGGTGTCGTACGCGGACGCGGCGGCGGTGCTCGGCATCGCCGAGAGCAGCGTGCGCGCGCGGGTCAGCAAGGCGAAGTCGAAGCTCCAGCAGTACCGGGAGCTCGTGCACACCGGGGAGGACCGATGACCAGCATGCTTCCGCCCACCCGTGACCTGCCACCCGGTCGCCAGGCGCGCATTCGCGCCGAGGTCGAACGCGCGGTCGCCGGCCGCCGCCGCAGGCTCCTCTTCCCGATCCTCGCCGGGGCGACCGCGGTGGCCGCGGTGGTCGTCAGCGTCCTGACGCTCCAGCCCGCCCCGCCTCCGGCTCCCGCCGTCCACATCACCAGCCCGCCCCCGGCGACACCGACGTCGGCCTCGACCGGCTTCGGGGTGCCGCAGGAGGAGGTGGAGGCCGTCGAGACGGGCTGCATGAAGTCGACGGGCTTGCAGGGCAAGGCGAAACTGCACCAACTGCTGGACGAGCAGACGCGGTGGGCCTTGCTCTACACCGAGAAGGAGGTGCTGCTCTGCTCGATCGGCGCGGGGGGCAAGGACTACCGCGCGGGCTTCGGCAAGCGTGCCGTTCAGCTGCTGCCGGGGCACTTCTCCGTCGAGAGTGGCAGCGCGACCGCTGGAGGCATGCACCTCGGCCCGGCGTACGCGGGGGCACCCGGCTACCGCGAGGCGGCCGGCCGGATCGACTCGAAGGTCGCCCGCGTGACGGTCACCGCCGACGGCGACACGGTCGACGCCAAGATCGCCAACGGCACGTACGCCCTCCGCATCTACTACCCGCCGTCCTGGACCATCCCCGAGGGTGTCCCCGACCCCGTCGTGCGTGCCTACGACGCCGCAGGCACCCTGCTCGGCACCAGTTCCGACCTGCTGAACGCCTGCTTCTTCGACCCCGCCACCGGTGAGGTCGTCTACGGCGACCAGCGCAAGCCCCGGGATCAGTGCCAGCCGGCGTCGCCCTGGAAGTGAGCCGGGCGGCTACCGATCAGTACGTCCAAGCGACATACTGGTTGGTATGACGACTGTGGCGAACTTCGGCGGCACCAGCCACCACGCCGACCTCGACGGGCCCGTGCACTGGGTCGACTTCGGCGGACCGGCGGACGGTCCGCGCATCGTGCTCGTGCACGGGCTCGGCGGCTCGCACCTCAACTGGGTGCTGCTGGCACCGTTGCTCGCGCAGAGGGCCCGCGTCACGGCCGTCGACCTCGCCGGGCACGGCCTGACCAACCCGGAGGGGCGGCAGACCACGGTCCAGGCCAACACGCGGCTCCTGGGCCGGTTCCTGCGCGAGGTCGTGGGGGAGCCGGCCATCCTGGTCGGCAACTCGATGGGCGGGCTGATCTCGCTCTTCCAGACCGCCTACGACCCCGAGCTGGTCCGGGGCCTGGTGCTGGTCGACCCGGCGCTGCCGATGGTGTTCGGGACCCGGCCGGACCCGACGATGCTCAGCACGTTCTTCCTGTACGCGGTGCCGGGCCTGGGCGAGCGGTACCTGGCCAGGTCGAGGGCGGTTCCCGCTCGCCGGCAGGTCGAACGCCTGCTGGAGCTGGTCTGCGTGGACCCGTCCGGCATCCCCGAGGAGCTCAAGCAGGCCAGCGTGCACCTGATCGGCGAACGCGCCAAGGTCGAGGGCCTGGACAAGGCGTTCCTCGCGGCCGCGCGCAGCGTCGTGTTCACGACGTCGAAGCGCGGCGCCTACTACGCGGCGATGGCCGAGGTCCGGGTGCCGGTGTTCCTGATGAGCGGCGACCGCGACAGGCTCGTCAACGTCGCCGCCGCCCGGTACGTCGCCCGCAAGTACCCGCATTGGCGCTACGACGAGTACGCGAACGTCGGTCACGTGCCCCAGATGGAGATCCCCGAGGTCGTGTCCGAGCGGGTCCTCGACTGGATGGACGCCAACCGCCTGAGCACGTCCGCGAGCTGACCCAGGGTGAGCCGCTCCCGCAGCACGGGGGCGGCTCCGGTCAGCACGAAGTGGTCGTCGCGCTGCTCGACGCCCGTCAGTTCGATGCCGCGCGGCAGTTCCGGCACCGCGAACACGCGTGCCGGTAGCCACTTGTGCAGCCGCACGTGCAGCTCCGAGCCGACCAACCGGACGGTCAGCGGCAACCAACTGACCGGTTGCAACTCCGGAATGTCCGCGAAGTCCACTTCGACGCGGAACTCGACGGGCGAGGCCACCAGGACCGCCGGTGGGTTCACGTGGACGTCCCGGCACACGACGGTCGCGCGGCGGGCCCGCCAGCGCGACCACCGCACGTTCTCCAGCTCGACGCGGACGTCGTCGACCTGGCCGAGAGCCAGCCCCAGGGCGCCCAGCCGCGCGTCGAGTCCCACCACGGTCAGGCGCAGCTCGTGCGCGCCCGCCTGAACCGTCAGATCGTGTCTCAGGCCGTCGTCTCCGGCTTCACGCCGTTCGTCGCGGCCTTGGAGGTCGCCCGGACGGCACGGGGCTTGGGAGCGGCCTTCCTGACCACCGGCTTGGCAGCGGGCTTCACAGCGGGCTTCGCGGCGGCCTTGGGAGCGGGCTTGGCGGCAGGCGCGGTGTCCACGACCTTCTGGGCCGCCTCGGTCCTCTCCGCCGCCTCGGCGGCCAGCGCCACCATCTCGTCGAAGCCCGCGCGGATGCCGTCCGCGAGCAGCTGGACGTCCGGCACACCGTCGAAGTCGGCGTTGATGCCGAAGGTGAACCTGTCGAGGTAGGAGAAGATGCCGACGGTGATCCGGATCGTCGAGGCGATCGGCACGTACGGGAACATCTCGACCAGCGGGCGGCCGAGCATGTAGAGCGGGATGCGCGGGCCGGGCACGTTGGTGGTGACGGTCTGCAGGATCTGCTGCGGGAACCGCATCGCGGTCCGCGAGCCCAGCGCCATCAGCGTCGGCGCGGCGAAGTTCGACAGGTTCGTGAGGACGTCGGCACCGGCGGCCTGGCGCGAGTTCTTCAGGTCGTCCATCTGCGCGCGGATCGACGCGAGGCGCTTCACCGGATCGGCCTCGCCCACGGGCAGGTTCACGAGCACGGCGCTGACGCGGTTGTTGAGCTCGTTGTGCTGATCGGCCTTGCGCATCGACACGGGAACCATGGTCCGCACGACCATGCCCTCGGTCAGTTCGCCGCGCTTCTCCAGCAGATCCCGGAAACCACGCGTGATCGCGGTCAGGATGACGTCGTTGACGGTGCCACCCGCCGCGGTGCGGATCTGCTTGATCTCAGCCAGGTTCGCGCGCGCCCACACCCAGCGGCGGTGTGGCCCGATAGGACCGTTCAGGGACGTCGCCGCACGCGTGACCAGACGTCGTGCGGTACCGGGAAGAGAACCGAGAACGGACTTGCCGAAGTCCATGATCTCGCTGAAGGAACGCACGTTCCGCGCGACGGCGGGCAACGCGGACAGGTGCTGCACCGGCGTCACGATGGCGTCACGCACGCCGTCGACCACCAGGTCGAGCGTGGAGGGCTGAGGCTGCGGCTGCCACTCCTTCGGCTCAGGCAGCACGGTCTCCTGCCTGAAGTCGAGGATGAGCTGGAGCATGTCCGAACCGGACACTCCGTCGATCATGCAGTGGTGGACCTTGGAGATGATCGCCCAGCGGCCGCCTTCGAGACCCTCGACCAGCCAGGCCTCCCACATCGGCTTGGAGTCGTCGAGCTTCTGCGCGAAGATCCGGCCCGCGAGGTTGCGCAGCTGGTCCTCCCCGCCCGGCGACGGCACCGCGGTGTGGCGCACGTGGTAGAGGATGTTGAAGTGGTCGTCGTCGACCCAGACCGGACGCCCGACGTGGAACGGCAGCGCCTTCACCTTCTGCCGGTAGCGCGGAACCTGGTCCATGCGCGCCAGGAAAAGGCGGATCACGTCTCCGTAGGACGGGGCCGGCCCGTCGAAAACCAGGACGGAACCCACGTGCATCGGCACGTTCTCGTCCTCGATGAAGTAGAAGCTGGCGTCCAAAGAGCTCATCCGATCCACTCGAAAAAGAGTAGAGGACCGGGGCGTCTCAATCGACGTCCATGCAGGTGAGAGGCACTGCACAGGTGTGAAGTTGCCAACGTGTTACCTGCGGTGGCGAATCGAGACTCGAAAGTACTGGCGAAAAGATCGTTCACGAAACATCATGGACTCACTGGGCAACGCTGCCCAGGGCGCCGGCTCGGGGTTGTCGACGTGTGGGGAGGCCGCTATGTCCGCCGTACCTTCGGACGAAGTCTTCGAAGTGCCTGCCGCTCCATCCCTCCGCCTCGTCAGAGGCTCCGCGCCCGGCCTGTTCTGGTACCTCACCGAGCCCACCCGTTGCGCGCTCGACGTCAGCGAGTTCGTGGCCACCCGGTCGATGTTGCGCGGTGCTCCGTCCGGTGACGGCCATCCGGTGCTCGTCTTTCCCGGCCTGGGAGCCGCCGACTCGTCCACGGTGATGCTGCGCCGTTTCCTGTCGGGCTTGGGCTACGAGGTGAACCCGTGGGGCCTGGGCCGCAACATCGGGCCCACGCGCAAGGCCGTGGACGGCATGCACGCCTTGGTGAAGAAGGTCTCCGACGCCTACGGCGGGCCGGTCTCCATCGTCGGCTGGTCGCTGGGCGGGATCTTCGCGCGCGAGATGGCACGCGACCACCCGCACCGCGTCCGCCAGGTGATCACCATGGGGTCGCCGTACAACATGAGCGATCCCGTGCAGTCACGGGCGATGCCCGCTTTCGCGTTGTTCTCCCGGCTGCACATCCCGAAGGACGAGTTCCCGCCGCTGGAGTCGTCGCGGCCGCCGATCCCGGTGCCCGCCACGTCGATCTACTCCAAGACGGACGGCATCGTCTCGTGGGAGTCGTGCGTCGAGGAACCGGGACCGCGCAGGGAGAACGTCCAGGTGTCGTCCTCACACCTGGGATATGGCTTCAACTCCAGCGTTCTGTGGGTCGTCGCGGACCGGCTGGCACAGGCGGAGGGCACGTGGGCGCCCTTCGCCGCGCCGCCCGGGATGGCCCGCCTCTACCCGCGCGCCGCCTAGGCCCTGTCCTGTACGTCTGTTCGATGAGAGTCACGGTCGAGTGACCCGGAGGCGGTGCCGCCGCAATGCCCTCATACCGGGTGTATTCGGGCTTTGCGGCGGTGCCGTCTCCGGGGCCCTCGGCCGCGACTATCGCGGACGAGACGTGCAGGACAGGGCCTAGCAGGGCCGTTCGTCCGAGTAGACGACCAAGGTCTGGTCGGGCTGCTCGGCGAGGTGGAACGCCGTGTACGCGTAGTCGAGCGGTCCGAACCTGGGGTGCCGCAAGCGTTTCCGGCCACCGTGCCGGGGTTGCACGTCGTAGTGGGGCCACCAGGAGCGCACCTCCTGGCTGGCCTCGTGCAGGTCGTCGATCAGCCGGGTGAACCGCTCGTCGGCGGGGTGCTGGCCGGCGAGCGCGCGCAGCCGGGCGAGCAGGCCGCGCGCCTCCGTCTCCCAGTCGATCAGGACGTGCCGCGACTCCGGGGCGGTGAACACCCAGCGCGCGAAGCTCGGGTTTTCCTTGCTCAGCCCCGGAAAGAGCTCAGCCGCCGCCTCGTTGTGGCTGAGCACGTCGTAGGTGGCACCGATGACGAACGCCGGATGCGGTTCCAGAAACCCTGGCACGGCGGCCACTTCCGCGGCGAGCGGCTCTGCTTCCAGGGTGTGCGGCCTGATGTGGCCCGCGAGCCGGAACAGATGGTCCTTTTCGGACGGACTGAGCGTGAGGGCGGCGGCGAGCGCACCGAGCACCTGATCGGATGCCCGCACGTCACGGCCCTGTTCCAGGTACGTGTACCAGGTGGCGCTGATACCCGCGAGCACCGCGAGTTCCTCCCGGCGCAGGCCGGGAGTCCGGCGCCGTCCTGTGCGCGGCAGGCCCGCCTCGGCCGGGGTGAGCCGCTCCCGCCGGCTGCGCAGGAACGCACCCAGTTCGCGCCGCTGATCGTCCGTTCTCCGCACGCTGGCACCTCCGGTACCAGAATAAAGGGGCTCTGGATACCAGGCTGAGGCTGCCGGACGCTGGGTTCATGGCAATTGCGGACAAGGTCGTGGCGATCACCGGCGCCAGCAGCGGGATCGGGGAGGCGACCGCTCTTCTGCTCGCGGAACGGGGCGCGCGCCTCGCGCTCAGGGCACGCCGGTCGGAGCGTCTCGCGGACCTGGTGGACAGGATCGAGAAGGCAGGCGGCACGGCCGTGCACACGCGCACCGACGTGACCCGCCGCGAGGACCTGCATTCGCTGGTTGCACTGGCCCGCGAACGGTTCGGCCGGCTCGACGTGCTGGTCGGCAACGCGGGCGCCGGCCCGATCTCACCACTGGACGACCTGCGCGTCGACGAGTGGGACGAGATGGTGGACGTCAACATCAAGGGCGTGCTGCACGGCATCGCGGCGGCACTGCCGGTGTTCCGCGAACAACGGTCCGGCCACTTCGTCACCACCTCCTCCACCGCGGCGTTCCGCGTCGTGCCGTCCATGGCCGTCTACGCGGGCACCAAGGTCGCGGTCCGGGCGATCTGCGAGGGCCTGCGCCAGGAGGCGGGTGCTTTTTTCCGCGTGACCACGGTGTTTCCCGGCTTCGTGCACACCGATTTCGCGGAGGCGTCCACCAACACCGCTGTGCGGGAACGGATCGCGGGCATGCGCGACGAGATCGCGATCCCGCCGGACGCGATCGCCCGTGCCATCGCGTTCGCGATCGAGCAGCCGGCCGAGGTCGACGTGAACGAGATCGCCGTTCGGCCGACTGCCCAGGATTAGCTACTTGGTCATCGGCTTGCCGTTGCCGGTGACGTTGGTGAACTTCAGGCCGTCGACGTTCTTGACGGTGTTGGTGGTGCTGTCCAGGCCGTTGAACTTCGAGTCGCGCAGTTCGAGGCCCTTGACGTGTTCCTGCGGGAGGCCGGACACGTCGAGGACCCTGGAGGCCTTGGTGCAGCTGGAGTTCGAGATCGAGAACGGGCCGAACTCCGGGACCTGGTCACCCGTCTGCGAGTTGTAGGTCGTGGTGACGTAGACGAAGGCGCGGGCGAACGTGCCGGACACGCTGTCGAGGTTGATGTTCTGCGAGAAGCCACCGCGTTTGGTGTTCGACTTGACGTACAGGGCGAACTTGGTGGCGTTGACGCAGCTCAGCTTGTAGCCGTAGACGTTGCGGATGCCGCCGGTCTGCTCGGACCCGCACGTGATGGCGCCCCAGTTGCCGTTCATGCGGCAGTTGACGACGACGATGTTCTGGCACGGCACGTTGATCCGGCGGCCGTCCTCGTCGCGGCCCGACTTGATCGCCACGTTGTCGTCGTGCGCGCCGAGGTCGCTGTTGGAGATCACGACGTGGTCGCACGACTCGGGGTCGCATGCGTCGGTGTTGTTGGCGGACGTGGTCGGGTCGGTGTGCACGTCGTCGACCGTGACGTTCTTGCAGAGCGTGGGGTGGATCTGCCAGAACTTCGGGTTCTTCAGGGTGACGCCCTGGATCAGCACGGTGTCGCAGTCGTAGGGCTCGATGAACGTCGAGCGCATGTTCTTGCCGGAGCCGGGAACCACGCGCTTCTCCGGCGGGGTTCCCTTCGCCACCAACGACTCCAGGTACGCGCGGTCGTTGCCCTTGTTCCAGCCTCCCGTCGCGCCGGCGTCGAGCGTGCCCTTGCCGGTCAGCGCGATGTTGGTCTGCTTGTGCGCGTAGATCATGGGTGAGCGGTTCATGCACTCGATGCCCTCGTAGCGCGTGAGCACGGTCGGGAACTTCGAGGCGTCGCCGGAGAACTTGAGCAGCACACCGTCCTCGAGGTGGAAGTCGACGTTGCTGCGCAGGTGGATCGCACCGGTGACGTAAGTGCCCTTCGGGACGATCACGTGGCCGCCACCCGCCGCGGCGCAGGCGGCGATGGCCTTCCTGAACGCCTCGGTGTTGTCGGTCTTGTTGTCGCCCTTGGCGCCGTAGGCGGTCGCGGCGAAATTCCGGTCGGGGAACGACGGGAGCCTCGTGTTCCGCACGATCGCCTCGGCGGCCGGCCACGGCAGTGCCGGGGCCGCGACCGCCAGGGCCGTCCGGGTCAGGGCGGGGGTGGCGATCGCGGCCGCGACGGTGGACTTCATCAGCAGCCTGCGGTTGATCCTGCCGTCCATGCTTCCTCTTTCGCTGGGAGGCGTGACGGCGGCGGAGTTACAGAAAGACTGTAAACGTTTCCGACGGGTCAGCGGAAGGCGTTGCGCGTGTAGGTCAGGCTGAAGCTGCCCTTGTTGGAGAAGTACCTGTCGATCACCAGGGCCGGGTCGGTGGCCAGGTAGCCGCGGTAGACGGCGCCGTCGTTCTGGTCGTCCCAGCCCCACGGCGCGTTGGCGGCGTTGTCCTTGCCGTTGTCACCGCGGAAGGTGCCGAACGACGAGTAGGTCTCCGCGTTGGCGCGGCGCGCCCACATCCCGCCGGCCTCCAGGGTGTTCACGAGCCGGTAGCCGACGCTGCGGTCGTTGCCGCCCGACGGCACCTCACCGGTGGCGGCGGGCTGGTAGACCACGCCGTCGCCGCCGGGGAAGTCGGTGCCGCTCCAGCGGTACAGGCCGTGGCCCTTGGCCTCCTGGAACGTGGCGGGGCGCCCGCCGACCAGCAGCAGCGTGCCGTCGATGGTCTCGGAACCGTTCTGGTAGGGCGACCCGGCGGGCACGTAGGAGTAGAAGTCGCTGTGCGCCACCGTGACGGCCGCTTCGAGCCTGCCGTACTGCGAGCCGTCCTTGCGGACCGCGAACAGCGCGCCCTCCAGGTCGTTCTCGTGGGTCCTGGTGCTGAACGGGTCGGGCTGGTCGTCCCAGTCGCGCGGGTGGAAGAAGCCGTAGACGACGAACCAGTGCGTGGACGTCTCGACCACGGAGTAGTAGGCGGCGCCGGTGAGTTTCGCGAGCTGGGGCTGGTTCTCCCAGTTGTTCAGCGTGTTCCAGTCGCCGTCGAAGTCCACTGTGGACAGATAGTCGGCGTCGTAGTCCGATGAGTCGGTGTCCTGGTGGTGGACCGGCGCCCAGTGGAACGCCAGGTCGTGGTCCGAGACGGCGGCGTTCGCCGGGGTGGTGAGGGCCGTGGTGAAGAGAGCGACGGCCAGCAGGGAGGCACGGATCGTTTTCACGACGCCGCAATCTAGCTGTAGATGGTGACCGTCAGGCGGGGGTTCGAGCGAAGATCTGTCGACTCGTAGGCAACGCGCGCGAGTGGCATCGAGCCGGCCGCCGCGGTCAGCGTCGTCTCGATCTCGTTGCGCTCGTCCTCGGTCAGGTACGCCCAGAACGAGCTGTGCCAGACCACCGTGTACGTGCCGCGGTCGTCGGGCGGCACGAGGTTCTCCCGCAACCACCGCCCGGCGGGGGAGCGCGCGACCTTCACGCCGACCTTGGCGGCGAGCTCGATGGCGTCGTCGAGGTCCCACCGCAGCGCGTCGTGCTCGGGCGGGATGAACGACTGCAGGATCATCGCGTGCTTGGGGTCGGCGGGGTCGCGCGGCTGCAGGTCGCAGCCGGCCCTGCCGACGATCTCGAGGTTCGGCGGCCGCGGCCCGGCGGCGGCCAGGCGCACCGGCGAGTCCTTGTCGCCCCACTCCCAGCCGAGGCCGAACCAGCGGTAGTGGTCGAGGATCAGGTTGAGTCCCGCGCAGGCGCCGAGTTCGAGCAGCCGGACCTTCGGCGCGCCGATCATGGTGAGGCCCCGCAGCAGGAACGCGGCCGTCTTCGGCTGGTGCTGCTGCACCGTCCGGTCGAGCGCCGCGAGGATCTCGCCCGCGTTCTCCACGATCGCGCTCCGTGCCGCCAGCCACGCCAGCAGCGCCGTCGAGTCGGACTCCCCGGCCATCGCGGCCGCGTGCGCGCTGGCGAACCGCTGGCTGAGCTCCGGGGCCTTGCCCGACAGCATCAGCAACCGCACGCCCGCGAGCGCCTGGATGCCGAACAACGGGCTGTGCACGGCGCTGTGCGAGCACAGCAGGTCCGCCACCGGCCCGCCGCGGTCGAGCTCGCTCGCGAGTTCGGAGAGGATGCGCGCGGACACCGGCGCACTGGTGCGCAACCGCACCGAGAGCGTGCGCAGCGTGGAAGCGCCGATGGCAGCCGCTGTCACGTTTCCTCCCCCTCTTCGGCACCGGACTTTACAAGGAGGTGAACGCATCGCTACCCATCCGAGTCCGCGCGTGCCGCCGGGGGCGGTGGGTATCGTGCGGCGGGTGAGCGAGTTCCTGGAGCTGTCCGCGGCCGGTCCGGTCGCCACGTTGACGATCAACCGCCCGGCCAAGCGCAACGCGATGTCGTACGACATGTGGTCGGCCATCCCGGAGCTCCTGGCTCAGGTTTCCGCAGATGAGGCCGTGCGGGTGCTCGTGATCCGGGGCGGTGAGCACTTCTCGGCCGGTGCCGACATCGCCGAGTTCTCGACGCTGCGGCGGGGTGCCGAGGGCGCCGCTCACTACGGCGAGGCCGTCCACAACGGCGAACGGGCCATCGCGCAACTGGACAAACCGACGATCGCCGCGATCTCCGGGTTCTGCGTCGGCGGCGGCTGTGAGATCGCCCTCGCCTGCGACATCCGGGTGGCGGCCGCGGACGCCCGCTTCGGCATCACGCCGGCGAAGCTCGGCATCGTCTACAACTTCACCTCCACCAAGGCACTGGTGGACGTGGTCGGCCCGGCCTGGGCGAAGCAGATCCTGTTCTCGGCCGATCTGCTCGATGCCGCGACGGCCCTGCGGATCGGCCTTGTGAACGAGGTCGTCGAGTCCCTCGACGCCCGCGTGAAGGAACTCTCCGAACAGATCGCGGGCCGCGCGCAGGTCTCCGTCCGGGGCGCCAAGAAGATCATCAACTCGATCACGGACGGCGGCCACGAGGACGACTTCGTGCGCGCGCTGTACGCGGAGGCCGCCTCCAGCGCCGACTACGCCGAGGGCGTGACGGCGTTCCTGGAGAAGCGGCCTCCGCGGTTCTAGCTGCCCGCTTCGGCGGTGAAAGCGTCTGCAAGTACTACCAACTCAAGATCAAATCGCCGCTACCTGCTACCAACTGAACCGGCCGCGTCCTCGGCCTGTCGCCGTGGTCGGCAGTAGGGCCAGACCAACCCGCCACCACATCATCTCTGTTGGTAGTAGAAAGACGCTGTGTGATCTTGAGTTGGGGGTACTTGCAGACGCCAGAGGCTGACCGCGAATTGGCGGCTCGCGGCGTTGGCTAGAACACCTCGGCGGCGATCGTGGTGTCCGGGCCGTGGCCCGTGTGCACCACGGTGTCGCCGGGCAGCGTCAGCAGCTTCTCCCGGATCGACGCCTCGATCGTCGGCCGGTCCGAGAACGACCGCCCGGTCGCCCCGGGCCCGCCCTGGAACAGCGTGTCGCCGGTGAACACCGCGCCCAGTGACGGCACGTAGAAGCACACGGCACCAGGCGAATGCCCCGGCGTGTGCAGCACGTGGATCTCCTCGCCCGCCACCGTGAGCACCTGGCCGTCCTCCAGCGCCAGGTGCGGGAGCACGCCGGTGTGCGTCAGGTTCCACACCACGTGGTCGGCCTGGTGCAACGCCAGCGGCGCCCCGGTCGCATGTGCCAGATCCGGCGCGACGCGAACGTGGTCGTCGTGTGCGTGCGTCAGCAGGATTGCCACGACCCGACGCCCGTCCACGGCCTTGAGGATCGCGTCCACGTCGTGCGGTGCGTCGATGACGACGCACTCCGACGAGTCGCCGACGACCCAGACGTTGTTGTCGACGTCGAAGGTCTCGCCGTCCAGCGAGAAGGTGCCGGAGGTGACGGTGTGGTCCACGCGCAACGGCATCAGAACACCACGACCGATCGCAGGACCTCGCCGTGGTGCATCTTCTCGAACGCGCCCTCGACGCCGTCCAGCGGGATCTCCTCGGTGACGAACGCGTCCAGGTCGAAACGGCCCTGCTGGTACAGGTCCACGAGCATCGGGAAGTCGCGCGTCGGCAGGCAGTCGCCGTACCACGACGACTTGAGCGAGCCACCGCGCGAGAAGAAGTCGATCAGCGGCATCTCGAGCTTCATGTCCGGCGTCGGAACACCCACCAGGACAACGGTTCCGGCGAGGTCGCGGGCGTAGAACGCCTGCTTCCACGTCTCCGGGCGGCCGACCGCGTCGATCACGACGTCCGCGCCGAACGAGTCCGTCAGGTCCTGGATCGCCGTGACGACGTCGTCGACCTCGCGGGCGTTGACGGTGTGCGTGGCGCCGAACCCCTTGGCCCACTCCAGCTTCCGCGGGTCGGTGTCGACGGCGATGATCTTCGCGGCACCGGCGATGCGGGCGCCCGCGATGGCGCCGTCGCCGACACCGCCGCAGCCGATCACGGCCACCGAGTCGCCGCGCGTGACGCCACCGGTGTTGATGGCGGCGCCCACGCCCGCCATCACGCCGCAGCCCAGCAGACCCACTGCCGCGGCACGGGCCGACGGGTCGACCTTCGTGCACTGTCCGGAGTGGACGAGCGTCTTCTCCACGAACGCGCCGATGCCCAGCGCGGGCGAGAGCTTCGTGCCGTCGGTCAGCGTCATCGGCTGCGAGGCGTTGAACGTCGAGAAGCAGTACCAGGGCTTTCCTCGGCGGCAAGCGCGGCACGTGCCGCAGACCGCGCGCCAGTTCAGCACGACGAAGTCGCCGGGCTCCAGGTCCACGACACCCTCACCGACCGACTCCACGACGCCCGCGGCCTCGTGGCCCAGCAGGAACGGGAACTCGTCGTTGATGCCGCCCTCGCGGTAGTGCAGGTCGGTGTGGCAGACGCCGCACGCCTGGACCGTCACCACTGCCTCGCCAGGACCGGGGTCGGGCACCAGCACCGAGGTCAGCTCGACCGGTTGTCCCTTGCCCCGGGCGACGATGCCCTTGACCTCTTGCGCCACTGCGACTCCGTCCTAGTTGATCAGTGTCGTGCCTTCGAACTCGCCGAGTTCTTCCCGGTAGAACTCAATCCCTACACCGTTGGGGTCGCGGATGTACAGGCTGTCCTCGACGCCGCGGTCGGGGCCCAGGTACTCGATCCCCGCCTCGTCCAGCTTGGACTTGATCTCGTCGAACCGCTCGGGGGAGGTCGAGAGGGCCAGGTGCTGAACGGCGCCGATCGTCTCGGAGAACGCCGGGTGGTCGTGACCCGGGAAGTCGAAGAACCCCAGCAGGTTCTTGGAGCCGAGGTCGAAGAAGAAGTGGCTGGAGCCGTTGTAGTCGCGGTTCTCCACGAGCTCGACCAGGGGGAAGCCCAGGAACTCCTGGTAGAACCGGATGGTCTCCTCGACGTCCTTGCAGATCAACGCGATGTGGTGAACTCCGCGCGTCGGCGACCCGCCCCGCTCGGCGAGCGGCTTCACGTACCGCTCGCGCAGCTCGTCGCGCTTGGCGCGGATGGTGTCGAGCTCTGCACCCTCTGGCTGTGGCATGAGGGCAAGAGTAGTTGAGGGTTCAAAGATTTGCAGGCCTAGCCCGCGACGCCCTCGAACTCCGCCGCGTGGTCCCCGGAAAGCAGCGTGGCCTGCAGATGCGCCACGCTGGTCTGAGGCGTCAGACGGGCTGCCGCCCCGGAAAGATCACCCGGTTGTCGGGAGAAGATCTTCAACGACGAGATGTCGTGCAGCCCGAAACCGTCGTCGACACCCCACTGGGCCAGGTGCCCGGCACTCATGAGCTCCGCAGCGTCGTCCAGCGACGGGGCGGAGAAGTAGAGCCGGCCGTCCAGGTACACGCCGCGGGCGCCCGTGCCGGAGATGATCGTGACCGGCCGGCCCGTGCGGCAGGCGAGGAAGTGGAACGCGATGCCGCCGCCGAGCGAGCCGACCGCGGTGGCCGCGGTCAGGCCGCTCCACGTCACCGGCCGCCGGGCGAACGCCTCCGCCTGCCCCAGCAGGAACTCGCGATAGGTGCGCGGACTGAGGTCCTGCAGGTAGTTCCACATCCGGAAGACGTGGTGGTAGCCGAGTCCGCCGGCCAGTTCGAGCGCCGCGCGGAACGCCAGCCGCCCGGCGTAGGTGTGCTCGTCGCACGGCGGGATCCGCCCGGCGCAGAACAGATGCTCGCCGTCGTGTGCGTAGGCGATCGCCTTGTGCTCACCGGACTCCACGCCGTGCGCGCTCGTCCAGACCTCGGCGAACCCGAGGCCTTCCTCGGCCAGATGAACCGTCAGTTCCGGATACCCGGCCCTCACCACGGGGTTGAAGGACGTGCCGGCGAAGCGCACGATGCCCAGCCGGGTGCGGGCCGGGTCGTCCGGAACGGCGGTGAGCGGTTCGAACGTCGAAGACAGCGCACGGGCCCGCAACCGACGAGTCATGACGGCCCTTTCTCAGAAGACCGGGCCAGATTAGGTCGGAAAGCGATCTGTGTGCATCCAGCCGTCTCGATTGGGCCGGTCAGGGCTCAATCTTCTTCGTCGCCGGGCCATTCTCCGGTCAGCTTCTGGAAACCCTTGGCGCCGCCGCGGTCGATGGCGGCCTTGACCAGGCCGAAGATCGCGCCCTGGATGGCCGCGGCCATCAGCACCTCGGTCCAGGCGCGATTGCGCATCGTGGCGCTGGGCGCTTCTTTGTCGCCCGCGACGAGTTTCCACACCTGTCCGAAGATCGCGGTGGCGAGGAAACCGCCGAGCGCGCCGAACAGCATTCCGAGCGGGCGGTACAGGAGTTTCATCGGTTCCTCCGGGAAATCGCCCAGATCGCGACGATGAGCGCGATCAGCGCCGCCGCGATGGCTCCTGGGTGGCGGCGAGCCTTCTCGACCTGCTCGGCCACGGGCTCGGGCAGCGAGCCGATCGCCTCGTCGGTCGCGGCGGTCAGTCGCTGGCGCGTCTCCTGCGCCTGCTCCTTGACCCGCTCGGCCGTTTCCTGGGCCTGCTCCTTCACCCGCACGGCCGTCTCCTGTGCCTGCTCCTTGACCCGGCCGGCCGTCTCCTGCGCCTGCTCCTTCACGCGGCCGGGCACGTCGACCTTGTGCGCCAACGCTTCCACCGTCTCGCCCACCTCACGCCGGGTGCGTTCGACGTCGCGCTGGAGCTGGTCCTTGGGTTCGGTCATCGGTGCGCACTCTCCTTGATCGTCGCGATGTCCTGCTGGACGTTGTCCATCGCCTGCCTGGGTACGGGCGGAGCGGCCTGCTTGACCTGGCCCTTGCCCACGAGCGCGAAGATGCCCGCGAACAACAGAAGGGCGGCCGCGACGATCAGAGCGGCCGCCCACGGCGGTACTACGAGAGCCAGCAGGAGGATCAGGCCCGCGACGACGCTGAGCCCGCCCCACCACGCGAACACGCCGGCCGCGCCGAACATCCCGGCGCCGACACCGGCGTGCTTGCCTTTGTCCTTCAGCTCCGCGACGGCGAGACGGATCTCATCGCGCGCGAGCCTGCTCACCTGCTCGGACAGCTGATGCACCAGCTGTGCGGTCGACGTGTCGGTGTTCATGCACGCCAGGTACCCACAGGTGAGGTGTACCAATCAGCCCTGCTGGGCCTGGGCTTCCGCCACCTTCGCGTGGACCTCTTCCATGTCCACTTCGCGGGCCTGCTGGATCAGGCCGTCCAGGGCGGGACCGGGCAGCGCGCCCGGCTGCGAGAACAGCACGACGCCGTCGCGCACGATCATCAGCGTCGGGATCGACCGGATGCCGAACGTGGCCGCGAGCTCCTGCTGCGCCTCGGTGTCGACCTTGCCGAACACGATGTCCTCGTTCTTGTCCGACGCGGCCTCGTAAGTGGGCCCGAACGCGCGGCACGGGCCGCACCACTCGGCCCAGAAGTCGACCAGGACGATGCCGGAGCCGTCGGAGCCGCCGACCACCTCGTCGAAGTTCTCCTTGGTCAGCTCGACCGTCGCCATGTTGGTCCTCCTCGTTCGCTGGGGGCACCCCGTCCAACGGAGCTGGGCCTCACGGAATTCCCCGCGTGCGCCCGGTCACGCCTGGCTTCAACTTTTTGTGGACGTCTTCAACTGGACGTTGTACGGTCCCCGCCATGAAGCCGCGCCTGCTCGTGACCTCGCTGCTCGTACTGGGGCTCGCTGCCTGCGGGTCCACGCCTGAGTCCACTCAGACGTCCACTCCGCCGTCGTCCGACCTGTCCTCGGTCAAGAAGGACGACGCGCTCGCCGCGCTGCTGCCGCCCGAGATCGCCTCGGCCGGCACGTTGAAGGTCGGGTCGAACATCCAGAACCCGCCGAACAACTTCTACGACCAGGACGGCAAGACCCCGATGGGGTCCGAGGTCGACCTGATCAAGGCGATCGCCGCCAAGCTCGGGCTCAAGGCCGAGCACAGCGACATGGCGTTCAGCTCGCTGATCACGAGCCTCGAGACCGGGCGCGTCGACGTGACGATGGCCGCGATGAACGACACCGCCGAGCGCCAGCAGAAGATCGACTTCGTCGACTACTTCACCTCCGGCATCACGATCATGGTGCAGAAGGGCAACCCGCAGGGCGTCAAGACGGTCGACGACCTGTGCGGCAAGGGCATCGCGGTGAACCTGGGCAGCTCACAGGAGCAGTTCGGCAAGGAGCAGAGCCAGAAGTGCGTGGCCGCGGGCAAGCCGGAGGTGACGCTCAGCGTCACCGACAGCGACACCGGCAACCAGAACCAGCTGCGCACCGGCCGTGTCGCCGCGATCCTCAACGACCTGCCGACCGCCGTGTACGTCGCGAAGACCGCGGGTGACGGCCAGTACTTCGAGGTCGTGCCGCTCGCACCGATCAACGGTGGCCCGTACGGCATCGGCGTCGCGAAGAAGAACGCCAAGCTGTCCGAGGCGATCAAGGGCGCGCTGCAGTCCCTGATCGACGACGGCACCTACGACAAGATCGTCACCGCCTGGGACATCAAGCAGGGCGCGATCACGAAGGCCACCATCAATGGCAAGTGACACCCGCTTGAACGACGTCCGCGAGGAACTGGTCGTCGTGCCGCTGCGCCACCCCTGGCGGTGGTTCAGCGGCGCGGTGATCGTGCTGGTCATCGCCGGTCTGGGCTGGGCGATGTCCGAGGCCCAGATCCAGTGGGAGGACGTGCCGGGGTTCTTCACGCATCCCGTGATGCTCGAAGGCCTGCTCAACACCATCGTGCTCGCCCTCGCCGCGCAGGGCGGCGCGATCGTCCTCGGCGTGGTCGTCGCGCTGATGCGGCTGTCGGCCAACCCCGTCGCGCGGTGGTTCGCGGTCGGCTACATCTGGCTGTTCCGCGGCCTGCCGGTGCTGCTGCAGATCCTGATCTGGTTCAACCTCGCGCTGGTGTTCCAGAACATCAGCATCCCCGGCGTGTTCTCCCTGCCCACCAACGTGGTCATGACCGCGTTCGTCGCGGCGCTGCTGGGACTGGGCCTGAACGAGAGCGCCTACATGGCCGAGATCGTCCGCGCCGGCCTGAGCAGCGTCGACGAGGGGCAGACCGAGGCGGCCAAGTCGATCGGCATGACGCCGATGACGACCCTGCGCCGGGTCGTGCTGCCCCAGGCGATGCGCGTGATCATCCCGCCGACCGGCAACAACTTCATCAACATGATCAAGGGCACCTCGATGGCGTCGGTGATCGCCTTCCTGGAGCTCATCCACGCCGCGAACAACATCTCGTCGCGCAACCTGGAGATCATGGAAACCCTGTTCGCCGCCGCGGCCTGGTACCTCGTGATGGTGTCCCTCGCGTCGATCGGGCAGCACTACCTGGAGCGTGCTTATGGCCCTCGTTGAGGCGATTGGGGTCCGCAAGTCGTTCGGCCACACCGAGGTGTTGAAGGGCATCGACCTGGAGGTCGAGCGCGGTGAGGTCGTCTGCCTGCTCGGTCCCTCGGGCGCCGGCAAGTCGACGTTCCTGCGCTGCGTGAACCACCTGGAGACCATCGACGCCGGCCGCATCTGGGTCGACGGCGTGCCCGTCGGGTTCCGCGCCGCGGGCGGGAAGCTCTACGAGCTGCGCGAACGCGACGCGGCCCACCAGCGGCGCGACGTCGGCATGGTGTTCCAGCGGTTCAACCTCTTCCCGCACCGCACGGCGCTGGAGAACATCATGGAGGGCCCGGTCCAGGTCCTCGGGCGCGGCCGCGCGGAGGTGCGCGCGGAGGCGCTGGCGCTGCTGGAAAGGGTGGGACTGGCCGAGAAGGCCGGTGCCTACCCGGCCCAGCTGTCGGGTGGTCAGCAGCAACGTGTTGCGATCGCGCGCGCTCTGGCGATGAAGCCCAAGCTGATGCTGTTCGACGAGCCCACGTCCGCGTTGGACCCGGAGCTGGTCGGCGAGGTGCTCGACGTCATGACCTCGCTGGCCCGCGACGGCATGACGATGATCGTGGTCACCCACGAGATCGGCTTCGCCCGCTCGGTCGCCGACCGCGTGGTGTTCCTCGTCGACGGAGCGGTGGTGGAGGCCGGCACACCGTCGGACGTGCTGGACAATCCGCAGCAGCCGCGCACGCAACAGTTCCTCGCAAAGGTGCTCTGACTTGATCGACGCCTCGTACCTCGCCCAGTTCCGCGAACCGGAGGGGTATCTCGACTTCGCCCGCTTCGGCCCACCGTCCCTGCCGGTGGTCACGGCCACCGCACGGTTGATGGAACAGGCATCCCTGGCCGGTCCATCCACAGTGGACACCCTGATGCGCGAGGAACAGCGGGTGAAGGCCGCCGTCGCGCGGCTCTGCCGCTCGGACACCGACCACGTGGCGTTGGTGCCGAACACGTCGATCGGCCTGTTCCAGGCGGCCTTCGGGCTGTCAGGAACGGTCATGTACTCGGCGGCGGAGTTCCCGTCCAACACCTACCCGTGGGTGCGGGCGGGCCTCCCGTCGGTCGTTCTCGACGGCCCGGTGCACCCCGCCGCCGTCGCAACCCACCTCACGCCCGAGGTCTCCGCCCTGTCGGTGTCCGCTGTGGACTTCCGCACCGGCTACCGAGCGGACCTGGCGGCGTTGCGCGAGGCCGTCGGCGACCGCCTGCTGATCGTGGACGGCATCCAGGGCTTCGGCGTGGTCGACGAACCCTGGGAAGTCGCCGACGTGCTGGTGGTCGGCGGCCAGAAGTGGTTGCGGGCGGGGTGGAGCACCGGTTTCGTCGTGCTGTCGGACCGCGCCCTGGAACGCCTGTCGCCGGTCCTGTCCGGCTGGACCGGCGCCGTGGACGCCGGCCTGTTCGACGACTCGGTCCACGACGCCGCCCCGGACGCCGCCTCCTGGAACATCACCAACCTCTCACCGGTCGTGTCCGGCGCCTTCGCGGAAGCGCTGGAACTGGTGGAGTCGGCGGGGGTCTCCTCGCTGGACTCGGCGGTGGGCGAGATCGTCGCCGAGGTCGAGGAGATCGTGCTGGCGAGCGGCGGCAAGATCGTCTCCGCCCGCGAACGCCGTGCCGGAATCCTGGCATTCACCATGCCCGAGGCCGCCTCGGTGGTGGGGGAGGCGTTGAACGCCTTCGGGATCACCGCCACGGTCCGCCCGGAACACGTCCGCCTGTCCCCGCACGCCACCACGTCGCGGGGAACGTTGGAGCGGCTGCGCGCCGCCCTGAAGTCGTTGTCCGGCACGGCGTCCTCCCCGATCCCGGCCGCGCTGTCGGCGCTGGTGCCGACCATCGACAGCCTCGCCTCAGCCCTGGGCCCGGACACCGAGGTCGTCGTGCACGACCTGACCCGGCTGCCGAACTCGATCATCGCGATCGCCGGTTCGCTGACCGGACGCAAGGTGGGCGGCCCGATGACCGACCTGTTGCTGGGCCTGGTCCGGCGCGGCACGACCACCGACATGCCCGGCTACGAGACCTACGCACCGGACGGGCGCGCGATCTGGTCGTCGACGACCTTCGTGCGCGACGCGGCGGGCGTCGCCGTGGGGTGCTTGTGCGTCAACAAACTCGCCGCCCACGAGGCCTCCGGGCCCGTGGAGTCGTTTCCGCAGGACGTGGACACGCTTCAGCGGGTGTTGGTGGAGAAGGCCATCGCCGATGTGGGCGTGCCGGTCGAGCTGATGAAGAAGGTGCACAAGTCGCAGGTCGTCCGGGTGCTGGACGAGGCCGGGTTCTTCCTCATCCGCGACTCGGTCGACCACCTGGCCGGGGTCCTGGAGGTCACCCGGTACACGATCTACAACTACCTCAACGAGAACCGAGGGACCTGAGCAGGTCCTGCCAGGCCGGGGACGAGAACGCGAGCACGGGACCGCTCGCGTTCTTCGAGTCCCTGACCAGTGCGTTGTGGGACAGCGACACCTCGACGCAGTTGCTGTCCTCCGCGCCGCCGCTGTAGCTGCTAGTACGCCAAGTGCGGTCCTGAGTCATCGGAGTCCTCTCGCGGTGGGCTGACGTACTCCGCCAGTCTGCTCCGCGATTGTTCCGCACTCAAGGCGAGTTGATCCAGGCGGTCGAAGATGAGCCGTGTGCGGGCTATGGCGCCGGGATCTTCCACGAAGACGTTCGCGTGGATCGTCTCGCTGAAGACGAGCGATCGCGCCTTCTCGAACTCCCAGAGCACGAAACTGGAGGCGACGATCGGTGCGTCCTTGGGCACGATCCGGATGATGTGCGTGTTGAACAGCAACCGGGCGTACTGGTCCTCCATGACCTCGGCGTTGCCGACCTGCAACTCCAGCGCATGCTCATGGATGAAAAACACGCAAGTCGGCCGATCGTGTCGGCGCAGGATCGCCTGCCGCTCGATCCGGTACTGGACGAGGTTCGGGATCCGCTCCTCGGTGACCAAGCCCGTCATCCGGTAGATGGCGTCGGCGTATTCGGGTGACTGAGTGAGGCCCGGCATCGTCAACGCGTCGTAGCTCATGACCGTGATGGCGGTCGACTCCGCCAGAACCATCGTCCGGAGGTTGTCGGACACCTGCACCCGGTACTCGTCGAAGGCGTACTGGTACCGGCGCCTGAAGTCGTTGATGTAGTCGATGTCCTTGCCGCACATGGACAAGTACTGGATGAGGTCGACCTCGCTGGCGCGTGCCCTGCCGTTCTCGACAGTGGAGACCTTGCTCGGATCCCAGCCCAGCTTCTCCGCCAGCTTGTTGCCACCAAGACCTGTACACGTCTCGCGAAGGCGCCGGAGCTCGTCACCGAGGTCCCTGCTGTACGCGGTGGATGGAGTCATAGGCCGACGCTATGGCTTGTATTCGATCCAAGCATCTGCTCGTTCGGGTGAAAACAATCGCGATGCTCCGTTCGTGTTCCGCTGGAGCCGCTCACCTTTCTTGAAACTTTCCCCTTCCCTCCTCGTCACATCGGCTTTACCGTTCCAGGTGTGAGAGCGCTCTCAAAGGTGAGATGGCGGCGCGGACTGGCCGCCGTAGCGATTGCCCTGTCGTCATTGGCGACGGTCGAGGCCGCGTATGCGGCCGACGACTACACGCAGAACGTGACCGCGATCGACGCGACTCAAGCCCGGATCAACTTCACGCCGACGACCCCTGCCCTCTACGTCGACGTGCACTACCTGATCTCCGGCCAATCGCAGCAGAACTTCCGGATGACCAACAACGCCGGGACCTGGCAGAAGACCGTCGGGTCGCTGTCGGCCGGCACGGTGATCGACTACTGGTTCACCTACGAGAAGTCCGGGCCGCAGTACGACACCCCGCACTTCAGCTACACGCACAACAGCGCGCCGCAACCGGTCGCGACGCCGACGTTCAGCCCGCCTGGCGGCACGTACGCGACGGCCCAGACGGTGACGATCTCCACCGCCACCTCGGGTGCGACGATCCGCTACACGGTCGACGGCTCGACGCCTACCAGCAGTTCGCCGGTCTACAGCGGGCCCATCTCGGTGCCCGGCAACAGGACCATCAACGCGATTGGTATCAAGTCGGGTCAGCCGAACTCGTCGGTGGGCTCCGCGTCGTACGTGATCGGTACGCCGGTCGCGACGCCGACGTTCAGTCCGCCGGGTGGCGCCTACGCGTCCGCGCAGACCGTGGCGATCTCGACGGCGACCTCCGGCGCGACGATCCGGTACACAGTGGACGGGTCGACGCCCACCGCGTCGTCGCCGGTCTACAGCGGGCCGATCTCCGTGTCCAGCAACAGGACCGTCAGCGCGATCGGGATCAAGTCCGGCCTCGCCAACTCGGCTGTGGCCAGCGCGACCTACACGATCGGCACGCAGCAGGGTTGTACGCAGTCCGACAACCCGAACTTCGGGCCGAACACGCGCATCTTCGACCCGAGCATGTCCGCCACGAGCATCCAGGCGCAGCTCGACATCGACTTCAACAACCAGAAGGACACGATCACCGCGCAGATGGCGCCGCGGCGGGTCGCGCATCTGTTCAAGCCCGGTACCTACAACGGTATCCACGACGACGTGGGCTACTACACGTCCGTCTCGGGCCTCGGCCGCAACCCCGGTGACGTGCTGATCAACGGCGACATCACCGTGGACGCGTTCAACGAGTCCGACAAGGGCGTGGCGCTGCAGAACTTCTGGCGCTCCGCCGAGAACATGGCCGTCAACCCGGCCAGCGGCACGAACCGCTGGGCCGTCGCGCAGGCCGCGCCGTTCCGCCGCATGGACGTCCGCGGTAACCTGGCGCTCTACCCGGCCAGCTACGGGTTCGCGTCCGGTGGCTACACGGCCGACACCCGTGTGTCCGGCCAGACGGCATCGGTCTCGCAGCAGCAGTGGTACACGCGTGATTCCAACTACGGCAGCTGGAACGGCGGCGTGTGGAACATGGTGTTCTCCGGAACGCCGGGCGCACCCGCGACCACGTTCCCGAACCCGCCGTCGACGAACCTCGCGACGACGCCGATCTCGCGCGACGTGCCGTACCTCTACCTCGACGGCAACCAGTACAGGGTGTTCCTGCCTTCCCTGCGCACCAACGCTTCCGGTGCGTCGTGGATCAACGGCGGCACGCCCGGCACCTCGTTGCCGATGAGCCAGTTCTACGTGGTGAAGTCCGGCGACACCGCCGCGACCATCAACGCGGCGCTGGGTCAGGGCTGCAACCTGTTCTTCACGCCCGGCATCTACAACGTCAACCAGACGATCAACATCACGCGGCCCAACACCGTCGTGCTGGGCATCGGCTACGCGACGATCGTGCCGCAGAACGGTGTCACCGCGATGCAGGTCGCGGACGTCGACGGCGTGCGGATCAAGGGCATCCTGTTCGACGCGGGCACGACCCTGTCGAACTCGCTGCTGACCGTCGGCCCGGCGGGTTCGTCGGCGTCGCACGCGTCCAACCCGACGACGCTGCAGGACGTGTTCTTCCGCGTCGGCGGCGCGGTCGCGGGCAAGGCGACCAACAGCCTCGTGGTCAACAGCCACAACACGATCATCGACCACAGCTGGATCTGGCGGGCCGACCACGGCAACGCCGGCACCTGGGGCTGGGACGAGGCGATCGGAGACACCGGTCTGGTCGTGAACGGCAACGACGTGCTGGCCACCGGCCTGTTCGTCGAGCACTACCAGAAGTACCAGACCATCTGGAACGGCGAGCGCGGGCGGACCATCTTCTACCAGAACGAGATGCCGTACGACGTGCCGAACCAGGCGATCTGGAACAGGCCGAACGGGCAGGCCGGATACGCGGCCTACAAGGTCGGCGACAACGTCACCACGCACGAGGCGTGGGGGCTCGGCAGCTACTGCTTCTTCAACGTCAACCCGTCCGTGCGGGCCGAGAACGCGTTCGAGGTGCCCAACCGGCCCGGCGTGAGGATGCACAACCTGCTGACCGTGTCGCTCAACTACCAGGGCACGATCACCCACGTGATCAACAACGTGGGCGGGGTGACACCGCCGGGCACCGTGCCGGTGAACGTCGTCAACTACCCGTAGTCGCGCAGTGAGAACAGGGCCCGTCACCTCGGTGGCGGGCCCTATTCTCGTCCGGTGAGCAAGACGACGACGTTCTCGGTGGACGACCAGGGGTTTTGGATGCTCGACGACGCCTTCGAGGTCTGGCTCTGCTATCTGATCGACGCCGCCGAGCGGGTCGCGCCGGTCTCCTGGGCCGCGGAACTCGCCGAGGACTGGAAGAGTCTCCGGCACTGCCCGGACATGGGGGATTTCTACCGTGATCTGACCGGTGAGCAGAGGCGTCTGCTGCTGGAGATCTGCACCGATGCCCGGCAGCACGCCCTCGAGGGCGGCGACGTGCCGCGTGATTTCACGCGAACTGGAAAAGATCACGTGGAAGCCGTTCGGGTGCTGGAGGTGGCTGATGGCTGCCTGGAACTGCTGAACGGCACGTTCCCCGCCGATCCGCCAGGCGGTGCCTGGTTCCTGGGCTACGGCGAGGGCTGGGCCGTGATGCCGGTCAGCGCGGGTGCGCTGAACAAGCCGCGGTTCGCCCTGTGAGCTGGCCGATTTCGTGTCGCGGGCACGGCATTGCGATGATGCGTGCCATGTCGATCGACCGGGGTGCCGAGTTCGCCGAGTTCTGGACCGAACGGCACCTGTGCACGTTGTCCACCGTCCGTCCCGACGGGACTCCGCACGTGGTGCCCGTCGGCGTCACGCTCGACGCCGAGAACGGCATCGCGCGGATCATCACCTCCGGTGCGTCCTGGAAGGTCAAGCACGCCCGCAAGGCCGGGTACGCCGCGGTGTGCCAGGTGGACGGTCGGCGCTGGTCCACGTTGGAGGGTCCGGTCGTCGTGCGCGACGACGTGGAATCCGTGCGGGAGGCCGAGCGGCGGTACGCGCTCCGCTACCGGCAGCCGCGGGTCAACCCGGAGCGGGTCGTGATCGAGATCCAGGTGAAGCGTGTCACCGGCAGCGTCTGACGTCGTGGTCGTCGGCCTCGGTGCCGACGGCTGGGACGGGCTTTCTCCCGCCGCTCAGCAGGCGGTTTCCCGCTCACGTGTGCTGATGGGCTCGCGCCGGCAGCTCGACCTGGTGCCGGGGGAGTTCGAGCGGGTCGCGTGGCCGTCGCCGCTGGTGCCGGCGTTGCCCGCGCTGTTCGAGGAGTACCGCGACGTGTGCGTGCTCGCCTCCGGTGACCCCATGTTCCACGGCATCGGCACGACCCTGGTGCGGCTGCTGGGCGATCGGGTCACGGTGATCCCGCACCCGTCCTCCGTGTCGCTCGCCTGCGCCCGCCTCGGCTGGGCGTTGAACGAGGTCGAGGTCGTGTCCCTGGTGGCCCGATCCGCCGACCTGCTACGCCCCGTGTTGACGCCGGGACAGCGCGTGCTCGTGCTCGGTGGCGACCCGGCAACCGTTGCGGCACTGGCCGGAGACATCACTGTGCTCGAACAGCTAGGTGGGCCCGCCGAGCGGGTTTACCCTTGGGCCGGACAGGACTCGGACCCGCTGTGCGTGATCGCGATCGAGTACCGCGGGAGCGCTCTCTCACGGGTCCCCGGACTGCCCGACGACGTGTACGAATCCGATGGCCAGCTGACGAAGCGAGAGGTGCGGGCTATTTCGCTGTCGAGATTGGCGCCGCTGCCCGGGCAGCTGCTGTGGGATGTCGGGGCAGGGGCGGGTTCGATCGCGATCGAGTGGGCGCGAACGCATCCGACGTGCCGGGCGATCGCCGTCGAGCAGTCGGTCGAACGCGCAGAGCGAATCGCCGGTAACGCTGCGTCTCTGGGCGTGCCCGGCGTCGAGGTCCACATCGGACGGGCGCCGGAGGCGTTGGAGGGGCTGGAGAAGCCCGACGCGATCTTCATCGGCGGCGGCGTGACGGTGCCCGGCGTGCTGCAGGCCTGCTGGGACGCTTTGGCGGCAGGCGGTCGTTTGGTCGTCAACGCGGTGACGCTGGAGTCCGAGGCCGTGGTCGCGCAGTGGTACGCGAGGCTCGGTGGCGATCTGGTGCGGATCTCGGTGAACCGCGGCTCCGCGGTCGGCAAGTTCACCGGGTGGCGCCCGCACATGCCCGTGACGACGTGGAGCGTGACGAAATGACCGTGCACTTCATCGGGGCCGGGCCCGGAGCGGCCGACCTGATCACGGTGCGGGGGCGGTCGCTGATCGAGTCGTCACCGGTGTGCCTGTACGCGGGCGCGCTGGTGCCGGTCGAGCTGCTCGACTTCTGTCCTGCGGGCGCACGCAAGATCGACACGGCGTCGCTGACGCTGGACGAGATCGTTGCCGAGCTGGTCGCCGCCTCGGAGCAGGGGCTGGACGTGGCGCGGCTGCACTCCGGGGACCCTTCGGTGTTCAGCGCGATGGCCGAGCAGATGCGCCGGTTGGACGCGTTGGGCATCGCCTACGACGTGACTCCCGGCGTGCCGGCCTTCGCGGCCGCCGCGGCGTCGTTGCAGCGCGAGCTGACCGTGCCGGGAGTCGGGCAGACGGTCATCCTGACGCGGACCTCGCAGCGCGCCACGCCGATGCCCGAAGGCGAGGACCTGGACACGCTGGGCCGCAGTCACGCGACTCTCGTGCTGCACCTCGCCGTGCAGCGGATCTCGGACGTGGTCGCGGAACTGGTGCCCAACTACGGGCTGGACTGCCCGGTCGCGGTGGTCGCCTACGCGTCCCGCGAGGACGAGGTCGTGTTGCGGGGGACGCTGGACGACATCGCCGCGCAGGTCGAGGCCGCCGGGATCAAGCGGACCGCGGTGATCATCGTAGGGCAGACGCTCGGGGCCACGCAGTTCCCGGACAGCCACCTGTACTCGGCCACGCGGGTTCGATGATCCTGATCCTCGGCGGCACGGGGGAAGCGCGAGCGCTCGCCTCCCGCGTGCCCGCCGTGTCCTCACTGGCAGGCCGGGTGAGCAACCCCGCCCTGCCCGCCGGCGAGGTCCGGATCGGCGGGTTCGGCGGGGTCGACGGGCTCGCGCAGTGGTTGCGGGACAACGACGTCCACGCCGTGGTCGACGCGACCCACCCCTTCGCGCGGCAGATCACCTCGAACGCCTTCGAGGCCTGCTCGCAGGTCGGCGTGCCACTTCTGATCCTGAGGCGGCCGGGGTTCACGCCGCAGCCGGGATGGCATTGGGTGGACAGCGTTGCCGAGGCCGCGCGGGATCTACCGGGGGAGAGGGTGTTCCTGACGACCGGGCGGCAGGACCTCGCGGAGTTCGCCGAGTGCCCGCAGTGGTTCCTGGCGCGGATGGTCGAACCTCCGGAACCGCCCATGCCACAACGCATCGAGGTTCTGCTGTCGCGCGGTCCGTTCACCGTGGACGGTGAACTGGAGCTGATGCGGTCGCGCGAGATCGACGTGCTCGTCACCAAGGACAGCGGCGGCTCGATGACGTCGGCCAAGCTCGAAGCCGCGCGTCAGCTCGGTGTGCCTGTCGTGATCGTGCGCCGGCCACCGCTCCCACCTGCGGACACGGTGGCCGACGTCGATGCCGCCGTCAGGTGGTTGGGTACCGCCGGGGCGTGAAGACGACGCCCTGGGGCGTCACGATCGTCTGAGACGAGCCGATGATCAGCAGGCAGCGCATGTCGATCGTCGCCGGGTCGAGGGCGCCGAGCGTGAGGACGCGGATCTCCTCCTCCGGGCCGCCGACGTCGCGTCCGACGACGATCGGGGTGTCCGGGCCGCGGTGCTTGAGCAGCAGGTCGCGCATGTCCGCCACCTGGTGCGTGCGAGCTTTGGACGCCGGGTTGTAGATCGCGACGACCAGGTCGGCCTTGGCGGTGGCTTCCAGGCGTTCGGCGATGACGTCCCACGGCTTGAGCCTGTCGCTCAACGAGATCACCGCGTAGTCGTGGCCGAGCGGCGCACCCGCCTTGGCCGCCACGGCGTTCGCCGCCGTGACGCCGGGGAGAATGCGGACCGGCACGTCCGGGGACTCCGCGGCGACCTCCAGCACGGCGGTGGCCATCGCGAAGACACCCGGATCGCCCGACGACACGACCGCGACCCGTGAGCCCTTGCGAGCGAGGTCCAGGGCGAAGGCCGCGCGTTCGGACTCGACCTGGTTGTGCGAGGAGTGCCGCTTCTGGCCGGGGCGTTCGGGAACCCGGTTGAGGTAGGTGCTGTAGCCGACCAGCTCGTCGGCGGCTTCGAGTTCCTGGCGGGCCTCCGGCGTGAGCCACGCGCGGTCTCCGGGACCGAGGCCGATGACGACGACCTCGCCCTTCGGCTTCGCCGGCCGGGACTGGCTGGGCAGCACGGCGATGGAGAAGTACGGCACGGTCGCGGGGTCGACGTCGGCCAGCGGCGCCATCTTCTGACGGCCGGTCGTGGCGCGTTCGACGTACCAGGCGCCGTCGAGCCGGCCGGCCGTCTCCAGCGCCTCGCGGACGTTGCCGAAAGTGCGGCCCAGCTTGAGGATCGCGGCGCAGTCGGTGTCGGCGAGGCGGGCCGCGAGCTCGGCGGGCGGCAGCGTGCCGGGCAGGATCGTGAGCACCTCGTCGCGTTCCACCAGCGGGGTGCCGAGGACGGCGGACGCGCCGCTCACGGACGTCACGCCAGGGACGACCTCCCACTCGTAGCGGTCGGCCAGGCGCTTGTGCATGTGCATGTAGGAGCCGTAGAAGAACGGGTCTCCCGCCGCCAGGACGACGACGTCGCGTCCGGCGTCGAGGTGCGCGGCCAGCTTGCCGGCGGCCTCCTCGTAGAAGGCGTCGATCTCGCCCTGGTAGTCGTCCGTGTACTCGGTCGTGACCGGGTAGACGAGCTGTTCCATGATCTGCGGATTCGGATCATTTCGGCTACGGAAGTACGGCGCCGCGATGGTCTTGGCGACCGACTTGCCGTGCCGGGCGCTGTGGAACGCCACCACGTCGGCCTCGCTGATGAGTCGCGCGGCCTTGACCGTCACGAGTTCCGGGTCGCCGGGACCCAGGCCGACGCCGTAGAGCTTGCCCGTCATTCTTCCTCGCTCGCGATCGCGTTGATGGCCGCCGCCGTCATGGCACTGCCGCCGCGTCGGCCGCGCACCACGAGGTGCTCCAGATCCGTTGCGGCCAAAGCTTCCTTGGACTCCGCCGCCCCGATGAACCCGACCGGGATGCCCAGGACCGCGGCGGGTCGCGGTGCTCCGGCGGCGATCAGGTCGAGGAGGTGGAACAACGCGGTGGGGGCGTTGCCGATCGCGATCACCGCGCCGTCGAACCGGTCCGCGAGCAGCTCAAGGGCGGCGGCACTGCGCGTGTTGCCGATCTCCTGCGCCCGCGCGGGGGTGCGCGGATCCTGGAGGTAGCAGAGGACCTCGTTGTCCTTCGGCAGGCGGCGGCGGGTCACGCCGGACGCGACCATGTTGGCGTCGCACAGGATCGGGGCGCCCGCCCGCAACGCCGCGCGGGCGTCGCGCACGACGTTCGGGGAGAACGCGACGTCGTCCGGCAGGTCGGTCATGCCGCACGCGTGGATCATGCGGACGACGACTTTCGCGACGTCGCCGGGGAACCTGGTGAGGTCCGACTCCGCGCGAATGGTGGCGAAGGACTGGCGGTAGATCTCCGCCCCGTCCTTGATGTACTGCGTCAACGGATCTCCTCGTAGCCGTCGCCGGTCGCGACGAACTCGATCACATCGCCGGCGGGACGGCCGCACCGGCGGGCACAGCCCGACCAGTGCACCGCGCCGGGCCTGTCGGACCTGCTCCCTGGAATTGAAATTGGGGGTACCCGGCCTGGCGCGTGTGTGTGGTGCGACGCATCGGCCTGTGCAGGCGCATGGGTCTGCGCGGGCGCATCGACCCAAGCGCGCACATCTGCCCGCACGTCGGAGAGCGACTTCGCGCAGCCGGGGCGGCCGGTGCAGGCGCTGACGCCGTGCCAGGGGGAGGCGGGGTCGGTGATCAGGCCGGTGACGTCGGTGCCGGCGGGCACGACCAGGCTGCGCCACGGGGTCAGGCGGAGGGGGACGCCGGGCAGCCGGCGGGCGTCGAGCCGGCCCAGCGGAACTCCCGGGGTCAACGGTGAAGGTGCGACAGGAGTCACAACCGGGGTGAAGCGAGGGGCGTCGGTGGCGCCGAAGTGAGCGGTGATCTTTCGCACACCGTCGTCCACTTCGGACAGGCGCCAGGCGGGTCCGCGCATCGACTGGAACAGGCGGGCGGCGGTCACGACGGCGTCGACCGGGTCGGACACGCGGACACCTGTATCGGTACCGGCGAGCAGGAGCACGTCCCCGGCGAGCCCGAGGTCGCCGCCCAGTCCGCTCACCGAAGCGCCGACCGTGACCAGGAAACGCCCTGGTAGCGAGGCCAGTCCGGGGTCCGCGCACAGCGCCGCGTCCAGCGCGTCGACCAGGGCCTGGTTGTCGTCCATGGGCGCCGCGATGATGTTGCGGATGCGCTCGTGCGACCAGGAGGGCAGCAGGCCCGCCGCACGCATCCGCTCGCCCAGCTCCACCCCGTCCGCGAGCCCCCTGATCTGGAGGTTCGCCCGCGAGGTCAGCTCGATCGAACCGGTGCCCAGTTCGGCGGCGGCAAGACGGACGGCATCCCACTGAGCAGCGGAAAGAGTGCCGCCAGGCACCCGGATGCGCGCCAGCCCGCCGTCGGCCGCGGCGTGCAGCTCGACGGCGCCGGGGCAGGCGTCCGGGTGACTACGCATAGGTCGGACTGTAACCCGCCGGTTAGGGTGAGCCCGAACGACGAAGCGCAGGAGGAAGCCGGTGTGAATCCGGCGCGGTCCCGCCACTGTGACCAGCGAACACCGCTGGGAGTCAGGAACTCCGCTTCGCCAGTCACCCGCACTTTGGGGCGAGGACCCCACGAGGGATGGAGCCTGCGTGATCCTGCTGCTGTCGACCTCCGACACCGACCTGCTGTCGGCGCGTGCGAGCGGAGCCGAGTACCGGCTCGGCAACCCCGCCCGGCTCACCGTCGACGACCTGCCCGCGCTGGTCGACGGCGTCGAGCTCGTCCTCGTGCGCATCCTCGGCGGTCGCCGGATGTGGGAGGAGGGCCTCGACTGGCTGCTGGCCGGGGGCCTGCCCGTGGTGGTGCTCGGCGGTGAGCAGCAGCCCGACGCGGCGCTGATGGAGCTCTCCACGGTGCCCGGTGGCGTCTGCGCGGAGGCGCACCTCTACCTCGCGCACGGCGGCCCGGCGAACCTCACCGAGCTGCACAAGTTCCTGTCCGACACCGTGCTGCTGACCGGCCACGGCTTCGAGGCCCCCGCCGCCACTCCCTCGTGGGGTGTGCTGGAACGGGAGACCCGGCCGGAAGAGGGCCCGACGGTCGCGGTGCTCTACTACCGCGCGCACCACGTCGCCGGGAACACGGCCTTCGTGCACGCCCTGTGCGATGCGATCGAGGCCAAGGGCGGCAGGCCGCTGCCGGTCTACTGCTCCTCGCTGCGCACCGCCGAACCCGAGCTGCTCGACACGCTGCGCCAGGCCGACGCGCTGGTCGTGACGGTGCTCGCGGCCGGCGGCACGAACCCCGCCAAGGCGTCCGCCGGTGGCGACGACGAAGCGTGGGACGTCGGTGCGCTGGCCGCGCTCGACGTGCCGATCCTGCAGGGCCTGTGCCTCACGTCGAGCCGCGAGTCCTGGGACTCCAACGACGACGGACTGTCTCCTTTGGACACCGCGACCCAGGTCGCGATCCCCGAGTTCGACGGCCGGATCATCACGGTTCCGTTCTCCTTCAAGGAGATCGACGCCGACGGCCTCACGGTCTACGTCGCCGACCCGGAACGGGCGCTGCGCGTCGCGGGCATCGCGGTCCGGCACGGCCGTCTCCGCCACATCCCGGTCGCCGACCGCAAGGTCGTCGTGATGCTGTCGGCCTACCCGACGAAGCACTCCCGCATCGGCAACGCGGTCGGGCTCGACACGCCCGCGTCGACCGTCCGGCTGCTGAAGGCCATGCAGGAGCACGGTTACGACATCGGTGACGAGCTGCCGGGCGTGCAGGAGCTCGACGGCGACAAGCTGATCCACGCGCTGATCGCGGCCGGTGGGCAGGACGCCGACTGGCTGACGCAGGAGCAGTTCGAGAGCAACCCGATCCGCATCGCGGCGGCCGACTACCGCGAGTTCCACGAGACGCTGCCCGACGAGTTCCGCGAGTCGATGCGCGAGCACTGGGGCGAGGCGCCGGGCTCGTTGTTCGTCGACTTCTCGAAGTCGAAGGACGGCGAGATCGTGCTGGCCGCGCTGCGGTCCGGCAACGTCGCGGTGATCGTCCAGCCGCCGCGCGGGTTCGGCGAGAACCCGATCGCGATCTACCACGACCCCGACCTGCCGCCGTCGCACCACTACCTGGCCGCGTACCGGTGGATCGAGTCCAACTTCGGTGCCGACGCCGTCGTGCACGTCGGCAAGCACGGCAACCTGGAGTGGTTGCCGGGCAAGACGGTCGGCATGTCGGCGTCCTGCGGCACGGACGCCGCGCTCGGCGACCTGCCGCTGATCTACCCGTTCCTCGTCAACGACCCCGGCGAGGGCACGCAGGCGAAGCGGCGCGCGCACGCCACGCTGGTCGACCACCTCGTGCCGCCGATGGCCCGCGCCGACAGCTACGGCGACATCGCGCGCCTGGAGCAGTTGCTGGACGAGTACGGGAACATCTCCGCGATGGACCCGGCCAAGGTGCCGGCGATCCGCGCGCAGATCTGGACGCTGATCAAGGCCGCGAAGCTCGACCACGACCTGGGACTCGACGACCGGCCCCACGACGCGGAGTTCGACGAGTTCATCCTGCACGTCGACGGCTGGCTGTGCGAGGTCAAGGACGTCCAGATCCGTGACGGCCTGCACGTCCTCGGCGAGGCACCGACCGGCAGCGTCCGCGTCAACCTCGTGCTGGCGATGTTGCAGGCACGGCAGATGTGGGGCGGTCAGGTCGCCGCGCTGCCCGGCTTGCGCGAGGCACTCGGCCTCACCACCACGGGCCGCGAGGACGTCGACGCCGTGGAAGAACAGGCTCGCGTGCTCGTCCAGGCGATGGAGGACGCGGGCTGGGACCGTTCCGCCGCGGCGGGTCTGCACGAGTCCGAGGACGTGCGGAAGATCCTGGAGTTCGCGGCGGACGAGGTCGTGCCCCGGCTCGCGCGCACCACGGACGAGATGACGAACGTCCTGCACGCGCTGGACGGCGGCTACATCCCGGCCGGCCCGTCCGGTTCTCCGTTGCGCGGCCTGGTGAACGTGCTGCCGACCGGCCGCAACTTCTACTCGGTCGACCCGAAGGCCATCCCGTCGCGCCTGGCGTGGGAGACCGGCCAGGCGATGGCCGACTCGCTGCTGGAGCGCTACCGCTCCGAGAACGACGGCGAGTGGCCGCCGTCGGTGGGTCTGTCGGTCTGGGGCACGTCCGCGATGCGCACCGCCGGCGACGACATCGCCGAGGTGTTCTCGCTGCTCGGCGTCCGGCCGGTGTGGGACGACCAGTCGCGCCGCGTCACGGGTCTCGAAGTCATTCCGCTGGAGGAGCTGGAGCGGCCGCGCATCGACGTCACCGTCCGGATCTCCGGTTTCTTCCGCGACGCGTTCCCGCACGTGGTGTCCATGTTGGACGATGCCGTGCAGCTGGTGGCCGCGCTGGACGAGCCCGCGGAGCACAACTTCGTGCGGGCGCACATGCTCAAGGACCTGGAGGAGCACGGCGACCAGCGCCGGGCCACGTTGCGCGTCTTCGGTTCCAAGCCGGGCGCGTACGGCGCGGGCGTGCTGCCGTTGATCGACAGCCGCAACTGGCGCGACTCGTCCGACATCGCCGAGGTCTACGCGGTGTGGGGCGGCTACGCCTACGGCCGCGGGGTCGACGGTGTGGCGGCTCGGGCGGACATGGAGTCGGCGTACCGGCGGATCGCGGTGGCGGCCAAGAACATCGACACCCGCGAGCACGACATCGCCGACTCGGACGACTACTTCCAGTACCACGGCGGCATGGTCACGATGGTGAAGGCGCTGACGGGCAAGGCACCCGCCGCGTACGTCGGTGACAGCACGCGCCCCGAGGCCGTCCGCACGCGCACGCTGACCGAGGAGACCTCGCGGATCTTCCGGGCCCGCGTGGTGAACCCGCGCTGGATCGGCGCGATGCGCAACCACGGGTACAAGGGTGCGTTCGAGCTGCAGGCGACGGTCGAGTACCTGTTCGGCTACGACGCCACGACCGGCGTCGTCGCGGACTGGATGTACGAGAAGCTGACCGAGAGCTACGTGCTCGACCCGGAGACCCGGAAGTTCCTGCAGACGTCGAACCCGTGGGCGTTGCACGGCATCGCCGAGCGTCTGCTGGAGGCAGCCGAGCGCAAGATGTGGGAGCACCCGGAGGAGTCCACTTTGGACGCGCTGCGGGCGGCCTACCTGGAGACCGAGGGCGACCTGGAGGACGGCGCCTGATCGAGCCGGACGCAGCAGTGACCCGGTGACGGATCGAGGCGGGCGGACGCACCGCTCGCCCCGATCCCGTCCAGCAGACCGCTGACCAGGCACAGGTTCATCCCGCACACCAGCTGCGTGTGCCGGTGCGCCAGGCTGTGGAACGGGCAGTTGCCCAGCAGGATCGAGCCGCCGTCCTCCCTCGGTTCGAAACCGAAGTCCGCCAACGCATCCGTCACGCCGCCCGAGGCCTGCGCCGCCAGGTCCGCGCCCCACTCGTAGGCGCGCCGGTGGAGGATCTCGCGGGCCGGTTCACCCGTGCTCTCGGCTTCCACCAACGCGTCCGTGAGCAGATGGCTCGCGGCCTCGTACCGGCGGTCGGGCAGCGACACCTCGATCTGCTCCTCCGAACGCCGGTAGAGCTTCGCCGGCCGACCGGCCCCCGGTCCGCTGCGCCCGTTCCGCCGCTGGTGCACCACTGTGAGAAGGCCCATGTCGACGAGCTTGTCGAGGTGGAACGCGGCCGTCGTGCGGGGCAGTTCGACGGCCTGCGCCGCCTCGTCCTTGCTGATGGGAGCGGTTTGGCGCACCACGAAGTCGTAGAGCCTGCGGCGGTTCGGTTCGTCGAGGGCCGCTACGGCGGCGACGGGGTCGGCCATCTCTAAAAACTACTCCTGTTGACTAAATTCGGCGAGCGACCTTACCGTGGCGGCATGGACGTCGAAGCGGCACAGCAGGCGGTCACGGACCTGCTCAAGGCGCTGGGCAAGGACCCGTACTCGGTGCATCTCGCCGACACCCCGCGCCGTGTCGCCGAGGCGTACGCGGAGATGCTGACCCCGCGCGCCTTCACCATGACGACGTTCCCCAACGACGAGGGCTACGACGAGCTCGTGCTCGCGCGCAGCATCCCCGTGCAGTCGTTGTGCGAGCACCACATGCTGCCGTTCCACGGCGTCGCGCACGTCGGATACCTGCCGGGCGAACGGATCCTGGGCCTGTCGAAGCTCGCGCGCGTCGTGGAGATGTTCGCGCGGGACCTCCAGGTGCAGGAACGGCTCACAAAGCAGGTCGCCGACTGGCTGCAGGACCAGTTGCAGCCCTTGGGGGTCGGTGTCGTGATCGAGGCCGAGCACCTGTGCATGGCGCACAGAGGCGTGCGGGTCAGCGGATCCCGCGCGGTCACGTCGGCGTTGAAGGGCGTGCTGCGGAACGATCCCGCGTCACGCCAGGAGTTCTTCGCCCTCGTTCACGCGGCCTGAACGGGCCCGAACACGTAGGAGCCGGCGGCGTTCGCGTTGTCACCCGCCCAGAACTCGGCCCACAGCGTGGCGAACTCGGCGCGCGACAGCCTGCCGTCACCATCGAGGTCCAGCACGGTGAAGTCGGTCGCGGCCTCGCGCCCGAGCCAGGCCTCGACCATCATCCGGTACTCGGCCTCGGCCACGTAGTCGTCGCCGTCCGCGTCCACGGCACCGAACATCGCGTCCGCCGTCCCGAGAACCGGCTCGATGTTGTCCGGTAGCACGTCGACGACGTTCAGCACGTCGTCCAGCGTCACCCTGTCCGCACCGCCCGCGGCCGACTGCAGGGTCGTCCACCAGCTCAGCATCACCTGGGACAGCAGCCTGTCGTCGCTGCCGCGCAGGCCGGCCCAGCGCGCGGCGAGGAGCCGGAAGTCCTCCTCGGTCAGGTATCCGTCACCCGTGACGTCCATGGCCCCGAAGACCAGGACCACCTTGCTGCGCTGAAAGTCGCTCGCCATGCGCAGGACGATAGGCCGAACGTCGCAATCGGAACTATCGGCCGAATGGGTCCGAACTAGTCCACGAACAGAGCATCCGCCAGCTGCAAACGGCCGGACACGCCCAACTTGCGATAGATCCCCGACAGCACGCCTTCTACCGCCGTCGGGGCCATGAGCAGCGTCGATGCGATCTCGTCGTCCGAACGGCCCCGCGCCGCCAGTTCCGCCACCTGGTGCTCCGTCGGGGTGAGCGCGGTCGGCCCGGTCTGCCGCATCCGCCTAGGTCCGGCGCTCGTCGCCACCAGTTCGGAGTAGGCCCGCGCGGCCATCGCGGCCGATCCGCACTTCTGCGCCAGGTCGACGGCGTCACGCAGGCACGTGCGCGCGAACACGGTGTCGCCCTGGCGGCGCACCACGACGCCGAGGTCTACCAGCGCGCGTGCCAGCTCCAGGCGGGCGGGGGAGGCGCGCAGCACCCGCACGGCCTCCTCCAGCAACGTCCGCCCGGCCGCTCCCGCGGTCACCCTGCCTTCCGCGCGCAACGCCATGCCCAACGCTCTCGGCGCGCCCCAGACGCGGGCGAGCGCCACCTCTTCCTGGGCCAGTTCGCGCGCCCGTTCGCCGTCACCTATCGCCGCGCAGGCCAGGGCCGCTCCGGAACGCCACGACAGCGCCGCCGGGTTGCGGTACGGCCACGCGGCGCAGTGCCGTCCGGCGGCCAGGAACGCTTCCAGGGCATCGTGATCGTCGCCTCGCGCGGTCAGCACGCGGCCGCGCACGGTCAGCACGCCGCCGAACGACCACGTGCGCCGCGCCTCGTCCGTCGAGGCCTCGGCGATCACCGCGGCGGCCTCGTCGAGACGGCCCTCCTCTAGAAGGATGTCGGCGAGCAACGCGGCGTGCCAGGTGGAGACGGCGTGCCAGCGCCGGTCCTGCCGCAGGTGGTCGGCCGCCACCTCCAGGTCGGCGCGGGCGGAGGTGAGATCTCCCTTGCGGCGCTGGACGTTCGCGCGCATCACGTTCGTCAGCGCGCGCAACGCCGGTGCCTGCGCCCGGTCGACCTCGTCGAGCACGGCCAGTGCCTCGTCCAGCGAGTCGGCCAGGTTCAGCGTCATCGCGGACGTGAGCGAGGCGAGAACCCCGTCGGGCGAGACGAGCCCGACCGCCTCGGTGGCGCTGATGTCCCCGACCATCACGCGGTGCAGCACCCCGGCCGGTGTGTCGAGCGAGACGGCCGGCGGCACGGCTTCCTGCCACACGAGCCCGTGCACCACCAGATGTGCCTGTGCGCAAGCTGATTCACGTGACAGGACCGCCGGGATCTCCGCGGGACTGCCTTCGGCGTGCAGGGCGTAGGACAACGCGATCGCGGACTCGACGTCGTCCACATCGGACTGGAAGGCCTCGCGCAGCCGGGCAGTCGCGCCGGGCAGGTTGCCGACCAGCTCGGCGATCCCCAGCAGCCGCAACGCCCGTGACGGGTTCGCGACCGGTTCGCGCAACGCCCGCCACAGCAACCGCGCGGCACCGGCCGTGTCGCCGTGGTTCACCGCCACCTGCGCGGCGCGGTCGAGCACCTCGCCCGCCCACGGTTCCAGGCCCGGCGAGGTCTCCAGCAGGTGATCGGCCACCGCCCGGTCCGAGGCGCCGTGCGTCCGCAACGCACGCGCGGCCCGCAGGTGCAGCTCGGCCCGTGCCGCGGCGGGCATGTCGCCGAGCACCGCGGGCCCGGCCACGCCGAGCAGTTCGACGGTGCGGACGGCCTCGGCGAGCTCCACCGGGCTCAGCCGCGTCAGTTCGGCCAGCACACCGGGGTGCGGGGACGGCCCGAGCGCGGCCAGGCAGTGCGCCGCGGTCACGACGGACGCGGAGCGGCGGCGCAGCCTGGCCGCCATGATCTCCCCGGACACCTCGGCGCCGTGCCGGGCCACCCGCCAGGCGGCCTCGGCGGTCGGCGGGACCTCGTCCTCCGCCAGGACCTTGACGAGGCGGGTCACCGCCAGCGGGTTGCCGCCGGTCGCGTCGAAGCAGGCGGCCGCGAACTCGGGCGCGGCCTCGCCCAGTGCCGCCGAGACGATCCGGCCGGTCTCGGCCGAGGTGAGGTTGTCCAGCGTCACCCGCTGGCACGAAGCCATGATCTCGCCGAACGAGGGGTCGTCACACCGCTCACCCAGGCCGACGGCCAGCACCACGGCGATGCGCAGCCGCTGCACCCTCAACGCCAGATAGGCGAGCCAGCGCAGGGACGCGGCGTCGGCCCACTGGGCGTCGTCCACGACGACGAGCAGGTCGCCACGCGCGGCCAGCGCCGCGGCCAGCCGGTAGACCCCGTGCAGCACGGGGAAATCGGCCGTCGTCGCGGTGAGCTGCACCGCGCCGGCCGCCTCCGCGGGCACGAGATCGGGGTCGACCAGGTCGAACAGCTGGGCCACGATCCCGAAGGGAAGATCGCTTTCCAATGCGCTTCCACGCGCTCGCACGACCTGCCTGCCGGACGTTTCCCAGCGCGCGGCGAGGTCGTCCAGGGCCGCCGTCTTCCCCGTGCCGGGTGCGCCTTCCACCACCGTGGTCGTGCCCGGCGCCGCTTGATCGCTGATTCCGGCGCACCACACTTTCAGCCGGTTTTCCAAGATCTCTCCACAATCCGCCGCTGAAAGCTCAGCGGAATTGATGCTAGGAGAAAGCGCTCCACTTGCCCAGGTAAAGCTTCCTGAGCTATGGGCGTCTCAACACGATGGTGGCCCGTATGATCCCGCGGGCTACTACTCGAATGGGTAGCGTGAAGGTCGGCGACTGCGCTTCGAGGTCGTCCCAACGGCGTAGGGGGGCCGCTCGGGGCTGGTCGCGATGCTGGTCGTTGTGGTATTGCAGCGCTTGTTCTCCGCCGCCGCGGAGCGAAAGGAAGAATGGGTGTCGGGGAATCGGGACGGGATGTTCCGCGGCCGTGAGGGAGAACGGGAGCTCCTGGACGGCGTGCTGGACGCGGGCACCGGTGTGGTGCTGATCGACGGCGCGGCGGGCACCGGCAAGACGCGGTTGCTGGCCGAGGTCACCGCCGTCGCCGCCGGCCGCGGCTTCGAGGTCGCCACCGCGCAGGACGAACTCGATCAGCCGTTCCTGTTGGCCCGCCTGGCAGAACGCCAGCCCGGTGGTCCCGCGCTCGTCGTGCTGGACGATCTCCACCTGGCCGAGCCGGGCACCCTGGCCGCACTGCGTGCTCTGCTACCCGCCTCCACCCACGAGAAGGTGGTGTGGCTGCTCGCCCGCCGCCGCGGGGAGGGCGCCGACCGCCTGTTCGGTGCCGCCGCCCAGCGCGGTGCCACCAGGATCGAGCTGCGGCCGTTGGCGGACGACGTGGTCGCGGACCTCGTCACCGACCTCGCGGGCGGTGACCCCGACCACGATCTGAAAGCGCTTGCTTCCACCGCCCAGGGCAATCCCGCCGCGCTGATCGCGCTCTTCGAGGCCCTGCACGAGGACGAGCTGGTGCTGATCGGCGCCGGACGCGCCTCGATCAGGGCCGACCGCCCGCCGCACCGCACCGAGGCGTTGCTGCGCGACCGCATGAGTGCGTTGAGCGGCAAGGCAAGGCACCTCCTGCAGGTCGCCGCCGTGCTCGGCCCGCGCTTCGAACCCGGTGACGTCGCGGAGATGCTGGCGTCGAGCACCGCGATCCTGCTGCCCGCCCTGGACGAGGTCATCCGCGCGGGCGTCGTGACGGCCCTGGACGACAGGCTGGCATTCCGGCACGAACTGCTCTGGCGTTTGGTCGCGGACTCCGTGCCCCCGCCCGTGCGGCGCGCGCTGCACCGCGAGGCCGGCGAGATGCTGCTGGGGCGCGGGGACTCCGCCGTCCTCGCCGCGAAGCACCTGCTGCACGGTGCCCAGCGCGGTGACGCCCGGTCGATCGACGGCCTGGTCGCGGCCGCGAAAGCCGTGCTGTGGAACGCTCCCGAGGCCGCCGCCGAACTCGCGGTGCGCGCCCTCGAACTGACCGACCAAGCGTCTGCTTTGCTGGTCCACCGCACGGTCATGGCGGTGAGAGCGCTCACCGCGGCCGGCCGGCTCACCGCCGCGCAGGCGCTCGCGGAGGAGGCCCTGTCCCGTCAGGTCTCCCCGGAGCCCGCCGCGAAACTCCGGCACTGCGTGGCCACGACGACGTTGCTGGGAGCCCGGTACGCGGAGTCGCTGGAGATCTCCGAGGCGTTGCTGCGCGAACCCGGCCTGGCGCCGGACCTCGCGCCCTGGGTGGAGATCACCCGGCTGATGGCGTTGCTCGGCCACGACCGGCATCGCGCGGAGGAACTGGCCGAGTCCGTCGTGCGCACCCGCCAGGGAGCTCCGGACGACGTGCTGGCAACGGCTTTGGCCGTGCTGGCGGCGATCGCGCGCGACACCGGCCGGCCCGGTGCCGCGCTGGAACTGGCCCGCGAGGCCGCGCGGTCGAGCACCTCGCACGACCTCGGCGCGTACCCGCAGCTGCTGCTCGCGACCCTGCTGGCGGGGCTGCGGGAGTTCGCCGACGCCGACAACGTGGTGCGCCGGGTCCGCGGCGGGCCGTCCGCTGTGGTCACCAGGGAGGTCATGACCGCGGTCGTGCAGGCGCGGATCCTGTTGCAGGCGGGGCGGATCGAGGAGGCCGCGGCCGAGGCGCGCGCCGCGCTGACGGTGGCGGAGGAGACCGGGCACGAGACGGTGGTCGCGCCGGCGCTGGCGGTGCTGGCGATGGTCGCGATCCACACCGGCGACCTGCCCGCGGCCGTCGAGCACGTCGAGCGCTGCCGCGGCCAGGTCCCGGCCGACGGCGTGATCTTCTCGCACGCCTACTACCAGTGGACCGACGTGCTCGTCACCTACGTCGGCTCCGGGCTCGAGAAGGCGCTCGCGCTGCTCGCCGAGGAGTATCCGGGCCTGGTGTCGTCGGGCCTGCTCGCGGAGGAACCCCGCGCCGCCGGCTGGTTCCTGCGCCGGGCGCTGGAGGCGGGGGACGAACGGCTGGCGCAGGCCGTCGTGGACCACGCGGAACGGCTGGCGCAGGAGCATCCGGGGTTCCCGGCGATCGGAGCGGCCGCGCTGCACGCGCGCGGCCTGCTCGACTCCGACGCGAAGTCGCTGGAGCTCGCCGCGCGCGAGCACCGGGACCTGTGGGCGCGAGCGAACGCGTCCGAGGACCTCGGCGTGCTGCTCGCGGACTCGCCGGACCGGTCGGAGTCGGTGAAGGTGCTGGAGAACGCGCTGGAGCTCTACCGGGAGATCGGCGCGTCACGGGACAGCGCGCGCGTCCTCGGCCGGTTGCGCAAGCTCGGCCGGCGTCGCAGGGCCGCTCCGGCGCGGCCTGAGTCCGGATGGTCGAGTCTGGACGACACCGAACGGGCCATCGCCAACCTGGTGGCCAAGGGTCAGACGAACCGGCAGATCTCCACGCAGCTGTTCATGTCGCCGCACACGGTGAACTTCCACCTGCGCAAGATCTTCCGCAAGCTCGGGATCAGCTCTCGCGTCGAGCTGGTGATGAGGTCGAGGGACGACCAGTAGGCGGCACGGTCCGCTTGGCCTGACGCCGCAGCTGCAGGATCCGGGCGGCGCCGACGACGGCGACCAGCAGCGCGCCGCCGATCGCGCCGAACAGCAGCGCCACACCCAGGGGCAGGCTGAACTGGCCCCACAGGAAGTGGATCGTGGCGTTGCCGCCGTTCTGCAGGATGAAGATCAGCAGGAAGATCAGCACGACGATCGCCACCAGTACGGCGATCCAGGTGCCGCTGATCCGGGTGGGCCGCAGCTTCTTCGGTGCGGCCACCGGCGCGGGCGGTGCGGCGGTCGGCGGAGCGGCCGGGATGGGTTCCGTGACCGGTGTCTTCGGGGTCTCGTCGCTGGAGGTCGCCACGTACAGATTATCGGCGACCAGGAGTGATCCCGCGCGCTGGCGAACGGGTCACAGGTTGCGCAACCCGGACAGCACGCGTTCGAGCAGCGCGATGTTCGGCTGGGCGCTCGGCTCGTGCACGGCGACCAGGTTCAGCGTGATCAGGTCGCTCAGCAGCACCCGCGTGACGCCGAGCGGGATCTTCATGAGCGCCGAGATCTCGGCGACCGACCGCGGCTGCAGGCACAGCCGCATCATCGCCGCCTGGTCGTGGGTCGCGCGGTAGAGCCGGTCCTCGTCGGTGGAGAGCAGCGTTTCCAGGCGCAGGTCGTGGCGGGCCGTGGTGCGGCCACCGGTGCGGGCGTAGGGACGGATGAGCGAGCTGTCCCTGGCGGGGCTGTTGTTCTGGTCTTCTGGCACAGGCCACTCCGGTGGCGGTTCCGGTGGGCGTTGGCGCAACGGTTGCTGACGGGGCAGTTGTTGCGTCTCCGCTCCGATGAAGTCTTCGCTTCCGTCGGTGCGCAGCCGTCTGCGGGTCGCCGGAGACCCGAATCGAGCCCCCGTGTAACCGATTTCCGTCGCTTCCTCGTCGTGCACGTGCTCAAGCTATAACGAAGACGCCCAAATGTATGTGGATCACGTTGCCTTTTTGTCAGTCAGGTCGAATCTGACTTGGATTGCTGTGCCCGACGACGTCGTTTGGGTGCGCACGAGATCCGCCAAACGGTTGACGAGCAACAGACCGCGACCGCCCGGTTCGTTTGCGTGAACAGGGGTCCGGCCAGCAAGAACATCCGTGATGTGGCCGTTGTCGTTGACTTGGCAAACAATACTTTTGCTTTCCGACCAGACGCGGACCGTGCTCTCGCCGCCGCCGTGCCGCACGCTGTTCGTGGCCAGCTCGGTCACCGCGAGCGTGAAGTCGTCGACCCGATCATGAGCGAGCCCCAGCTTGACGGCCTGCTCACGCGCGAACGCCCGCACCGCCGCCATCGCGCCGGCGCCGACCGATGTGCTCGCCGCGTCGGACGGGATGGTCAACGGTAGTGAGTGGGCGGCGACGACCACCCGCGCGGGGTGGAAGTGGTCGCTCGGGCGGTGGCCGCTCGCGTCGATCACGACCGGGTGGGTCTTCTCGGCGTCGGCCAGGATGTCATGGGTGAGGGTGGTGGTGTTGTAGGGGCACAGGATGCTCAGGTCACGTCCGCTGAACGCGTAGTTGACCAGCGCCTCGTGCAGCGTGCACGCCGGGTACTCGACGTCGGTGCGCAGGTCCCACACCGGTTCGCTGATGATGCGGACGGCCCCGCGGTGCCGGTCGGCGAACGCGCGGAGCTCCGGGATGATCCGGCCGGGGTTGCGGCCGGTGTCCGTCATGTCGAGGAACGTCACGAGGTGGGCGAAGCCGCTGAGCGCTTCCTTGAGCAGCTGGAGGTTCCTGCCCGGTACCGCCACCGCGACGGGTTCGGCGCTCGCGAGGCCCTCGACCACGAACGGGACTGTCCCGTCGATGTAGGACTCCTCGTCGGAGTAGAACAGCGCCGGATGTGCGAACGTCATGTGCCACCTCTCGTCAACATCCCAGGATGCGCACCCGGCACGTTGCTCAAACCATCATTTCTTGACCCTCACACCGTGTCAGCCCCTACACAGGAGCAGTCATGTTCACCATCGGAGACTTCGCCCATCTGGGGCGCGTGTCGGTGCGGATGCTGCGCCATTACGACGCGGTCGGGTTGCTCCCGCCGGCACACGTCGACCCGGCCAGCGGCTACCGCTTCTACACCGCCGCCCAGCTGCAACGACTGAACCGCCTCGTCGCGTTGAAGGACCTCGGTCTGACACTCGACCAGGTGCGTGTGGTGCTCGACGAAAAGCTTTCCGTCGAACAGTTGCACGGCATGCTTTCGTTGCGACGGGCCGAGCTGCGGCAGCAGATCCTCGCGGACGAGTCGCGGCTGCGCCGGGTCGAGGCACGTCTCCGCGCCATAGAAGGAGAAGGCGCCATGCCCACCGACGAGATCGTCGTGAAGCCCGTCCCCGCCGTCCGGGTCGCCCGCCTCACCGCCACCGCCGCGTCGTACGAGCCCGAGGACATCGGCCCGGTCATCCAGCCGCTGTACCCGGAGCTCTTCGAACGCCTGGGCCGCGCGGGAGTCACGCCGTCCGGCCACGGGATCGCGACCTACGAATCCGCCGAGGGCGACCAGGTGGTCGTGCGGGCCGGTGTGACCGTGGCCGTGGAACCGTCCCCCGCCTACGACTTCGAGGTCGTCGACCTGCCGGCGCTGGCCGAGGCGGCGACCATCGTGCACCGCGGCACGATGGACGACGTCGACACCTCTTACCAGGCCGTGGCGGCGTGGATCGAGGCGCACGGGTACAAGCAGAACGGGTTCGCCCGCGAGGTGTACCTGCACTACGGCCAGGGCGACCCGGCGGACTGGGTGACCGAGCTGCAGCTGGAGATCACCAAGCCGTAGCGGGCGGCTAGGCCCTGTCCTGCAGGTCTCGTCCGCGATAGTCGCGGCCGAGGGCCCCGGAGACGGCACCGCCGCAAAGCCCGAATACGCCCGGTATGAGGGCATTGCGGCGGCACCGCCTCCGGGTCTCTCGACCGTGACTCTCATCGAACGGACTTGCAGGACAGGGCCTACTCCTGGTGGATGCGGCGGTGGAGGGACTCCATCCGCTCGTCCAGCTGTGCCGCGATCATGGCGGTCGACATCAGCTCGCCCACGAAGTCCGCGGGCGGGCTGTCGTCGTACTTGTAGAACAGCTTGTGCTCCAGCGTGGCCCAGAAGTCCATCGCGATGGTTCGCAGCTGCACCTCGACCTTCACGTGCTCGACCCGGTCCGACAGGAACACCGGGATTCGCACGATCAGGTGCAGGCTGCGGTAGCCGTTCGGCTTCGGTGCGGCGATGTAGTCCTTGGTGTGCAGGATCTCCACGTCGTGCTGGCGCGCGAGCATCGCCTTGACCCGGTAGACGTCCGAGACGAACGGGCAGATCACCCGCACGCCCGCGATGTCGTCGAGCCAGTCGCCGATGGAGTCGAGGTCGAGCGGAAAACCCTTGCGCCGCAGCTTCTCCAGGATGCCTTCCGGCTTTTTCACCCGATTGGTGATGTGCTCGATCGGGTCGTGCTGGTGGACCGAGTCGAACTCCTCGCTCAGGATCCGGAGCTTCGTCATGAGCTCCTCGATCGCGAACTTGTAGACGAGCAGCCGCCGTTCGAGGTCGCGCAGCAGGCCCAGGTCGTCGGCGAGGTCGGTCACCACACCAGAGTACTGATCACGCTCGTCAGAACTGCGCGACGGCCTCGGGCGCGTAGCCGTAGAAGCCGGGGAGACCACCTGTGTGGAGGAACACGACCGGCACGTCGCTGCGCGGGGCGATCTCGCGGAACTTCACCGCGGCCTTGCCGGTGTAGACGGGGTCGAGGATCACGCCCTCGGTCTCCGCGAACAGCTTCAGCACGTTCCACATCTCCGGCGTGGGCACGCCGTAGCCCGGCCCGATCGTGTCGTCGGTGACGGTGACGTGGCCCAGTCGCGGTGCCGGCTCGCCGAGGAGGGCGGCGGCGTCGGTGGCGAGGCTGCGGAGTTCCTGCTCGGCGTCCGCGGCGGTGTGCGAGACGCTCGCGGCGTGGACGGTGCCGCGCCAGCCCAGGAGTTCGGTGCCGAGCGCCACGCCCGCCGCCGTGGCGCCGCTGCCGTCCGGCACGACGATGGTGGCGTTGTCGATGCCGCGCTCGTCCAGCTGCCCGACGAGCTCGACCGCCGCCGCGACGTACCCCAGCGTGCCCAGCCCGTTCGAACCGCCCACGGGCAGCGTGACGGCCTTGTCGTGGTTGACCTTCTCGTACGTCCGGACGGTCTCGTCGGCGTCCGCGCAGACGTGCACGTTCGCGCCGAACATGTGGTCCAGCACGATGTTCCCGGACCGCTCGTAGGCGGCGCCCGTCATCGGCACCTTGGCCGTCAGCACCAGCTCGCAGCGCAGCCCCAGCTTCGCGCACGCCGCCGCGGTCTGGCGGCCGTGGTTGGTCTGCAGCGCGCCGAACGTGATGATCGTGTCCGCGCCCTGCTCGATCGCCTGGCCGAGCAGGAACTCGAGCTTGCGCAGCTTGTTGCCGCCCGCGCCGAGGCCGTTGACGTCGTCGCGCTTGATCAGGACCGGCGGGGCGCCGAGCGAGTCCGCGAGCCTGGGGGCGTCCTCCAGCGGGGTCGGCCAGGTGCCCAGGGAGACTCGGGGGAACGCGCTCAGGTCCATGGGCTGAGTTTAAGTGCCTCGTCCTTCGAGGGTTCTTCGCCGATGCCGTGCAGGACGTGGGCGAGGATCTCGATGCCGCGGACCACGCGAGGGCCCGGCCGGTTGAAGTAGGACGGTCCGTCCAGTACCCACGTCTCGGGCAGCGGCTGGTCGGGGAGTTCCCGCAGCGTCCGCTCGGGCGGGAAGCCGCAGGGCATGAGCAGGACCACGTCCGGTTCCGCGTCGTGGACCGCCTGCCAGGTGATCGGCCCGGTGTGCTCGCCCTTCCCGGCGAGGAGCGGGACGCCTCCGGCAGCCGTGATCTGCTCCGGGACCCAGTGCCCGGCGGGCCAGCACGGGTCGAGCCACTCGATCGCGGCCACGCGGGGGTGGACGAGGTCCCTGGTCCGCCGTTCGACGTCGCCGACGCGTTGGCGCAGCGCGGCGGTCCTGGCCGCGCTGTCCACGCCGAGCACGTCGCCCACGGTCTTCAGGCAGCCGAGGACCTCGTCCAGCGTGGAAGGTTCGAGGCTCAGCACCGTCGGGCCGATGTCCATCACCCGGACGGTGTCGGTGACCTTGCGGTACGAGATCGCGCAGACGTCGCAGAGGTCCTGGGTGAGGATCACGTCCGGTTCGAGGTCGTGCAGCAGGTCCGCGTCGAGGCCGTAGAGCGACGACCCGCGGTGGACGGTCGAGTTGATCTCCCTGCTGCTCAGGGCGTTCTGGACGACGCCGGTGCTCGTGACGACGGGGACGCCCGCCACCTCGGCCGGCCAGTCGCACTCGTGGGTGCGTCCCACCAGGTGTCCGGCCAGGCCCAGTTCGGCGACGACGTCGGTGGCGGCGGGCAGCAGCGAGACGATCCGCATCAGACCTCCCTGCCGAACTCGGCGTACCGCGTGGAACCGCTCTCAAGGGCCGCCAGAGCGAGCGTGAGGCGCCGGTGCAGTGACGGGTAGATCCGCGGCTTCGCGTCGTCCAGCGTCAGGTACAGGACGCCTTCCAGCTCGGGATCGCACGCCACGGCACCGTCCACGACGCCACCGTCGAACACGAACTGGTGGCAGTCGCTCCAGACCCCGTTGCGCGGCGTCCAGTCGACCACCAGCAGCGGTCCCAGAGCCGCGGACAGGCCGAGTTCCTCCTGGATCTCCCGCTGCGCCGCGGCCTTCGGGGACTCGTCGTCCTCGGTCATGCCGCCGGGGATGTCCAGCACCGCCTTGTACGTCGGCACGACGAACAGCACGCGTCCGGCGGAATCACGGATCAGCGCGCCTCCCGCACACGTCTTGGTAGGCCGGCGGGACGCCACTCCCGGCACGTGCTCCAGTTCGGGAGGGCCCTCGTCGAGAACATCGGTGGCGAATGAGGCGGGGTCCCCCGCGTGCAGTGCGGACACCAGCCGATGATCACACCACAGAGTGAATGGTGCACGCGCTGCACACCGGTTCCGCGCTGGTGGGCGGACGTCCGGAAGATGACGGTCTGCAACCAAACGATCGGGGAGTACGCTTACCCCTGTAACTCCGTGCGATCAATCGCCGATGTCCAGGCAACATCGGTGGAGGTGACGCCAATGGGGGCAACCGGTGCCGCCAAGCGCAGACGTGACGGTGGATCAGCCCCGTGGTCGGTGGTCGGACTGACCGTCGTGTTCGTCGTGGTGGCCCAGGTCCAGTTCGCCATCGCGGTCGCGGAATCGGTCTGGTGGCCGGCCGTGGTCGGGGGGCTGCTGCTGGCAGCGGCGGTCGCGTTCGTGAAGACGGCGCGCAGGCTGCGTTGGGAAGACAGCGACTCGTACGAGGCACCGTCCGAGGTGGCCCAGCCGCTTCCGGCAGAGCACTACGAGAGCCACGTCGACGCCGACGGAAGCCTGGCACGCGCGGTCGGCGAAGTCGTCCACGCGTCACGGCGCTGGCGGGCCTGAGGGCCTCATGAGCGGAGGCCGGGCCACGGGGTGGTCCGGCCATTTCGCCGTGTCCCAGGTCCCGTACCCGCAGAATAGGGGCCATGCCGACGTCTGCCGAGTGGCTCGAAGTGCGCGCTCACCTGCTCGAACACCGCCACGCGCTGGCGCTCGCGGCCGTCGCCGAGTACCCGGACGTGCCCAGGGTCGCCGGCACGCCGCTGCTCACGTCGCCGGACTGGATGCCCGCCGGGCCGATCCCGCTGGCCGACCTCTCGCTGGAGCTGAAGGCGTCCACCGCGCTGCCCGAGGTGCCGGCCTCGGTTCTCCCCGACGGCTTCGGCAGCTACTCGGAGGCGATGGCCGCGCTCGCCGCGCCGTCCGTGTTCCAGAACCGCGGGACCTACCGGCTGCTCGGCTTCACCGGGCGGCACCTGACGTTCGGGCTCGGCAGCTACTTCGACGGCGTCGACGTGGGCGAGGCCTGTGCGCACGAGTACGCGGCGCGCGACCTCGGGCGGATCGGCGCGCTGCCGGCGCGATCGGCCGTCGGTGATCCGTGCGATCCCCGGCGGAGGCCGGTCAACGTCGCCATCAGCACGCTCACCCTGCGGCACGACGAGATCTCCGGGGAGGCGACGTTCTTCCTGCACTGGCGGGACCCGAAGCGCGTCGGGCACGCGGGCGGCATGTTCCAGGTGTTGCCGGTCGGGGTGTTCCAGGGTTCGTCCGAGGCCGACTTCTCGTTGTGGCACTGCATGATCCGCGAGTTCGCCGAGGAGATGCTCGGTGTGGAGGAGATCCACGACGCCGACTACGCGGCCTGGCCGTTCGCTCAGCGGCTCACGGAGGCGGCCCGCGTGTTCTACCTCGGCACGGGCGTGGACCCGCTGACGTTCGCCACCGACATGCTGACCGTGGCGGTGATCGAGGCCTCGCGGTTCGACGAGCTGTTCGGCGATCTGGTGTCGCACAACGAAGAGGGCCAGGTGCTGCGCGGACTTCCGTTCACCGCCGGGAACGTCGAGCGCTTCGCCCGGCACGAACCGACGCAGGCCGCCGGTGCCGCGCTGCTGGCGCTGGCCTGGCAGCACCGGGAAGAACTGCTCAGGACCTGAACGGGTTCGGCAGGTAGGCCCACTGCGTCGTGCGCGGGTCGAGCCGCATCAGGGTGAGCGGCTTGGCGGGCAACGGGTCGTGCAGCAGGGCGTGCCGGTCCGGGGTGTCCGGGACCGTGGCGGCCACGACCTGCCAGAGCTCGGCGTCCGGGGCGTCGAGCGCGCCGACCAACCCGGTCACTGCCGTCGAGAAGAAGGTCGCGAACGTCTTGGCGCGCAACGCGTCGGGGCTCGCGTGCAGGCGTCCGGGCAGATCGGCGCGTGGGCTGACCCGGATGTCCGCCAGGTCGCGGTAGATCAACCGGCGCGGCCGGCCGTGCACCAGGCCCACCAGGAGGTTCTGCTCGTGGGCCTCCAGCGCCACTCCGCGCGCGAGCAGGGTCATCAACGGCGGGACGGCCAGTGCGCAGAACTCCGCGAGCCACTCGAACGGGTCACCCAGTGCGCGGATGGGCGGAGGGTCGCCGGCGGTCAGCGCGGCCAGGGGCAGCAGCGTTTCACCCTCGCGCGGCACAGGTTTGTCGCGCAGGATCACGCCGAGCCTCCGGTCCGGTTCGCCGTCGGTGAGCACGGCGGCGGACGCCCGGTTGTGCTGCAGCTCGATCCCTTCGACGGCCGCGTCCAGGAAGTCGGAGACCGTCGTCGCGGTGGCGATCGAACCGCCGGAGATGTCCCGCACGGCCGAGGTGATCTGGGCGCTCAGCGTCGTCTTGACGTGCCAGGCGCCGGCCGAGAGCGTGCGCAGCGCCATCAGCGGTCTGGCGTCGAGGGTGCCGGCGCTGGGCACGTTCAGCCGGTCCGCCTGCCAGGGGTGCACCGGGAGGAGGATCCGCCCGCCGTCGCGCAGCTCGTCCGGCCAGTCGCCGAACACCACGTGCTGTGCCGCGGAGTGCAGCCGCAGCGGCACGACCGGGCGGTGCTCGGGGCCGTACGCGAGGTGGTCGGCGGCGGTGAACCCGGTGCGGTTGCGGCAGCACGGGTGCAGCGGATGGCCGTCGACCACGCTCTGCTCGTGCTCCTCCAGCGTCCTGAGCGGGAATGGAGTCGTGAGCGGGCTCGTCGTGCGGGACAGGGCCAGCCCGGCCACGCTGTGGGCGACCTCGGTGATCAAGCTCTCGGAACCGGGCCAGCGCAGTGCGGTGAGGAGGTCGACCGGGTGGGAGTACTCGACCGGGTCGACGCTGACCTGCGGCAACGGCTCGATCGCGAACGCCCGGCGCAGGCGCGCGAGGATCGCCGCACGGGCTCCGGGCAGCGCCGCGATGAACCTTTCGGCACGTCTTTCGTCCAGCGCGGCGGCGAAGTCGGACTCGACCGGTGTTTGCGTCAGAATGATCTGATCCTGACACATCGCCGGAGGGAAGCGGACACCGGTGGAATCGAGCACTGATCCCGACGGCATCACCTCGACGGCGCTGCTGAACTGCCTGCGCCGCGAGGTGGGGGAGTGGGCGGACGGCACGCTCCGGCTGCCCCGCACCGGCACCCTGCTGCGTGCGCGGGAGGGGCGCTGGCTGTCGGACCCCGAGGTGTTCACCGGTTCGTGGCAGCCGTTGTCGTGGCACGAACTCGCTGTGCTCGTCACGAAGGAGCTCGGTGACCCGCCGGTCGGGTTCCTGGACGAGATCGCGGGGTCGCGGTCGGCCATCGCCGCCGTGCTCGACGCCCGCACCGCTCCGCCCGCCGATCTCTACCGGCGCTCCGAGCAGGCGTTGGTCGCCGGGCACCGCTACCACCCCGCGCCGAAGGGCCGCGGCGGCCTGCCCGCGTCGCAATGGCTGCCGTACTCGCCCGAAGTGCACGCGAGCTTCTCGTTGGCACACCTGGAAGGCTCGTTCGTCGACGACGGCGAGGTGCCGTTGCCCGCCGGGGTCCTCCCGGCACATCCGTGGCAGCTTTCGTTGCTGGGGCTGGAAGGTCCGGTGTCCGGGCCCGAGGTGTGGCCGACGTCCTCGGTGCGCACGGTCTACGACCCGGCGGCCGACCTGTTCTACAAGTTCAGCCTCGACGTGCGGATCACCAACGACGTGCGCCGGTTGTGGGCGCACGACCTGCGGTGGATCCCGCCGCTCGCGGGCCTGTTGAAGCCGGTGTTCGCGGACATCGCCTCGGTCTTCCCCGGCGCGGCCTTCCTGATCGACCGCGGCTACCGGACGTCACCGGACTCCTTCGAGGGCCTGGCGGTCGTGGTGCGTGACGGCATCCGGCAGCACGCGCTTCCCGGCGTGACCCCGTTGCTGGCGGCCGGGATCAGCGAGGGCTTCGAGGGCAGTCCCCTGGACGGCTTGGACCCCGACAGTGCGCTGCGGTGGTTCCGCCAGTACGTCTCGGTGGTCGTTCCTCCTGTGCTGCACGCGTTCTTCGCACACGGTGTCGTGATGGAGTGCCACCTGCAGAACGTCGTGGTGGGCGTCGACGCCGAGGGCATGCCGGTCCAGGCGATCTACCGCGATCCCGAAGGCATGAGGCTGCTGCCCCGTCACGCCGGGCTGCTGTCCTCAATGGACGGATCGGACGGGTCGCGGGGAGTGTCCGAGGCGAAGGGCTGGGAGCGGCTGCGGTACTGCCTCGTCGTCAACCACCTGATCGAGATCGCGGGCGCGGTGCTGGACCGGCACCCCGGCCTGGACGTGTGGGCGCAGGCGCGGTCTGTCTTCGTCGCGTACGCGAGGGATCACGGATGTGAACAGGTGATGTCGTTGCTGGACAACCGGTTCGTGCCTGCCAAGGCGAACCTGCTGCTGCGCTGGACGCGCGCGGAGGGTGCGGCGAGCCGGTACGTCGACTGCCCGAACCCGTTGTACCGAGCACCGTGACGATCATCGGCGGGACTTCCACCCGCACGGCAACCTGGACGCCCGCTGCCGCGTGAAGGTTCCGTGCTGTGTCTTCTGGGAGAAGTGAGTGCGGGAGCGGTGGACCTGGGCGCGCCCAGGCAGCGGTGCGTCCTCGCCGCGCTCGCGGTCGACGCCGGCAAGATCGTGCCGGTCGACCGGCTGGTCGACCGGGTCTGGGGTGCCGACGCGGCGCCGCGGGCGCGCACGACCCTGCACAGCTACGTGTCACGCCTGCGCCGGGCGGTGGCCGCGATCGGCGGGCTGGCGATCGAGCACCGGTCGGGCGGGTACGTCCTGCTCGGTGACGAGATCGACCTGCTGAAGTTCCACGACCTGCGCGCGCGGGCCCGGGCCGGGGACGCGGCCGGGTTGCTGACCGAGGCGCTGGCGTTGTGGCGGGCGGAGGCGCTGACCGGCCTCGACGGCGAGTGGGCGCGCGAGGAACGCGACCGGCTGGAACAGGAACGGCTGGCGGCCTCGCACGAGCTGGTCGACGCGCGGCTGGCGGCCGGTGGGGGAGCGGAGCTGGTGGCTGAGCTGGCCGCACGGGTCGCGTGCCACCCGCTGAACGAACGAGTGGCGCGCCAGTACCTGCTGGCACTGCACCGGGCCGGGCGCGGCATCGACGCGCTGGAGCACTACCGGCAGATCCGTGAGCGGCTGCGGGCGGAGCTGGGCGCCGAGCCCTCGGCCGCGTTGCGCGAGCTGCACCAGCGGATCCTCGCCGCCGATCCCCGGCTCACCGCGGCACCGCCGCTCCCGGTGGTGCCGCGGCAGCTGCCTTCGGAACCCAGCACGTTCGTCGGCCGGGAGGAGGAACTGGGCCGCCTCGACACCGCCGTCGCCGGCACCGTGCTCATCTCGGCGATCGCGGGCACCGGTGGCATCGGCAAGACCAGCCTCGCGTTGCGCTGGGCGCACCGCAACGCCGGCCGGTTCGCCGACGGCCAGCTGTTCATCGACCTGCGCGGTTTCTCCCGGGCCGAGGAGCCGATGGACGCCGGCGAGGCGCTGGGAGGGCTGCTGCACGCGCTGGCCGTCGAACCGGGCCGCATCCCCGCCGACGTCCAGGCCCGCTCGGCGTTGTTCCGCTCGCTGGTCGCGGGCAGGCGGATGGTGCTGGTGCTCGACAACGCGGCGAGCACCGACCAGGTCGTGCCGCTGCTGCCCGGCTCCGAGCTGTGCACCGTGCTCGTCACGAGCCGCAACCGGTTGCCCGGCCTGGTCACCCGGCACGCGGCCGAGCACGTGGTGCTGACCGAGCTCACCGACGCCGACGCCCGCGCGCTGCTCACCGGCCGGCTCGGCGCCGGTCGTCTGGAGGCCGAACCGCAGGCGGCCGACCAGCTGATCGCGATGTGCGGCGGGTTCCCGCTGGCACTGAGCATCGTCATCGCCCACGCCCAGATCCGCCGGGGCCTGCCGCTGGCCGTCCTCGCCGCCGAACTGCGCGACACCGTCATCGACGTGCTCGACAACGAGGAGCCCTCCGCCAGCCTGCCCGCCGTGCTGTCGTGGTCGTTGCGCGCCCTGTGCCCGCGGCAGCGCGACGCGTTCGCCCTGCTGGGCATCGCTCCGGGTCCGGACATCGGCCTGGCCGCCGCGGCCTGCCTTCTAGGCGTCGCACGGGCGCAGGCCAGACAGGTGCTGCGGGCGTTGGAGGAGGCTTCCCTGCTGTGCCAGGACGTTCCGGGCCGATGGCGGATGCACGGCCTGGTCCGCGCCTACGCCGCCGCGGTCGCCCAGGACCTGCCGGGCCCGGTGCGGGAGGAGGCGACGCGGCGGGTGCTCGGCCACTACCTCGAAGCCTCGCGGGCGGCGGACCGGACCATGGACCGGCTCCGCTTCCCGCCGCCGATCGACCACGTCGTGAGCGACGTGCACGTGGACCCGGTGCCGGACGACCAGGCGGCGCAGGAGTGGTTCGAGGCCGAGTTCGCGTGCCTGGTCGCCGCCCAGCAGTCCGCGCTCGACCAGCGCAACCACGCCGTCGCCTGGCTGCTGGCGTGGAACGCGACCACGTTCATGGTGCGGCGAGGCCTCGTGCGCGCCCGGCTCGCGATGTGGCGGATCGCCGCCGAAGCCGCCGGGCACCTGCGGGACACGGCCGTTCTCGCGAGCACCGAACACATGACCGGCACCGCCCACGTCGTCCTGGGGCACCACGAGACCGCCGTCGAACACCTCCACCGCGCGCTGGCCTTGGCCGGACCCGTTCACCTGGCCGGAGTCCACTACTCGCTGGGCGTCGCCTGGGCCACGAAGGACGCGCGGCAGGCGTTCAAGCACGCCCGCCGCGCGCTCGCGATCTACCGCGTGATGGGGGCGCGGGAGTGGGAGGCCCGCACACTCGCTCAGATGAGCTGGCTCACGGCGTTCCTCGGAAGGCTCGACGAGGCCAGGAGCTTCAGCCGCGTCGCGCTCGCCATGCACCGCGAGCAGGGGTACCGCACGGGAGAGGCGACCATGCTCGCGTGTCTCGGATTCGTCGCGCACGAAAGCGGCTGTTACGAGGAATCCGTTGAGCACTACGAACAAGCCATCGCCTTGGTGCGGGAACTGGGGCACCTGCACGGACTCGCGGACGGCCTCGAACGCATGGGCCACACGCTCGTGGCACTGGGCCGGCACTCACGTGCCGAGGCCGTGTGGCGGGAGGCGCTCGGCATCTACCTCCAGCGGGGCATGGAGGACGAAACCGAACGCGTACAACGACTTCTCACCCGGTGAAGGTCGTGGCGAACTCAGGCCTCGCCGGTGCCGCTTGCACCACGGCGTCGTCGAAGACCAACGGCTGCCACGCACTGGCGCCCTCGCGGCCGTGGCCGGGATCGACGCCGACGAACATGCGCCCGCCGACCCGCACCCGCACGTGCCGCGCCTGCCAGTCGACGGTGGCGCGCTGCCGGATCCGCCCGTCACACGTCCACCTCTGGTCGCCGAAGTGCACGACCGAGGAGTGGCCGTGGATCTGCCCGAACGGGACGATGCCCCCGTACCGCATCCACGGCTCGTGCAACGCGGCCCCGGACTCCGCCCACAACGGCCCCGTTTCCGGATCACGGCCGTGCGCACCCGTGCGCCAGATCAGGTCGGGCCGTTCGTTGAGCAGATCCGCCGCAGCTGTGGCGGTGGCGGGTTCGCCCAGCCGCTGCCACGCGGCGAGCGTCAACCCCGCGTGGGTGAGCAGGAACTCGTCGCCGCCCGCCGTGATGGCCACGGCGACCTGCATCCGCCCGTCCGCCCACCACGTGCGCACCGTCTCGACTCCCTGCGGTGGCAGGGGTTCGGGCCAGAACACCTCGCGGCCGGGCAGGTACTGGGCCTCGTGGTTGCCCACCAGCTGCACCCAGCCCGGGCCGAGCCGCTCGGCGACCACGTCGAGCACCCCGCGGCTGTCCGGTCCGCGATCCACCAGGTCGCCGACCTGGATCACGACCAGGCCGGCCCCGAGTTCCCGCAGTGCCTGCCGCAACTGGTCCGCGTGCCCGCCGACGTCACCGATGCCGGCAATCCTGGCCATGCCCACCCCCACCTCACCTGCATCCACGCTACCTCCGCGGATGCAGGTGAGGTGGGGGCCGACCTGCCTGAGGGGACGCGGACCGACCGTGGCGCTCGTGGCCCGCGTGGGCGAAGGGCCACCGTGCTGCGGAACGGTTGCGCACGACCACGACGTGCCACTGCCGGTTCGTGGGCAGCAGGAAGCCGTGATGGGCACGGCATTCCGCGATCTCGGCCACCAGCGCACCACCTGGCGAACTCCGGCCGGTCAGAGAAGGCGCTTGATCTCTCCCCTCGCCCGGTAGAAGCCGCCGCTCGCCGAGGTGTGGATCTCGGTCACCAGGTACCGCGCACCGGGCACCCGGATGTCCTTCGGGAACTGCACGGCGCGGGAGCGGTCGTAGCCGTCGGAGATCACGTGGACGCGCATCCGGCCACCCTCCTGCACGCACTCCACGACCACGCCACCGGCCGGAATGGCGCTGGCCACCACGGTTTCCACCTCGGCCGTCGCCTCGACGCGCTGCCAGTGGTCGGCCTTGATGTCGCTGCGCTGCGGCAGTTCGCCCTGCTCCGCCGCGTGGATCGCCGCCGGGCTGGCGTCGATGCACGCCAGCGAGCCGTCCGTCGTGACGATGTAGAGGCGCTCGTCGCGGTACTGCATGGAGAACGCGGAACCGCAGCCCGTGGCCAGCTTCCACAGGCGCGTGCCGTCGGCCGCGAAGCAGTACACCGACGAGTGGTTGTCGCCGGCGAACACGTAGTCGCCGCCCGGCGAGGTGGCGCACGAGAAAACCGCCGCGTCACAACGGTAGCGAGCGGTCTCGGCCCCGGTGGCGCGCGACAACCGGTGCACCCACCCGCGGCTGGTGCCCGCGAACACCTCGGCCGGCTCCTGCCAGCCGAACAGCACCGCGCCCGTCGTCTCGGCGTGCCACACGGGATCGCCGGTGCGCGCCGCGTAGTGCGTGACGCCCCGGGAATGCCCGTGGAACGCGCCCTCCGGCGCACACCGCACCATCCACGCGCTGTCGCCCGCGCTGCGGCGCGACCACTGGAACTCGTCCTCGTGGTCGACGATCGTGATGCCGCCCTGCCGGTCCGACACACCGAGCACGCCGTCGTCGATGTCGAGCCAGTAGATGTCGACGTCGTTGGCGATCTCGTACGCGACGCGCGGAACCTTGCCGCCCAGGTCGTACACGCGCCCGTCGTCACAGCCCGCGTAGATCCAGAAGTCGTCGGCGACGATGCACTTCACGCCGTCCGGTAAGCCGTAGCGCCCGGTGACCCGGCCGTCGTGCGCGAGCGTGAAGACGTCGCCGCGCTCGTTGCCGACCCAGGCCTCGTCCTCGCCGATGAAGATGCCGAACGCGGGCGCACCGGAGTGGAACCGCCACAGCACAGGGGCTTGCCGCGCGCTGGACTGCACGCTGGTGATCTCGCGCCGGGTGATCGCCCGCCGCTGCCGCTGGCCCTTGACCGCCGGCGCGTAGCCCTTGCGGACCTTCTCACCGATCTTCTTCTCGGCCGCGCTCACCGCCTTGGCCTCGTCGGCGAACGTGGACTCGCGCGTCGAGCCCCGCTCGCCGATGCGGCCGAACGTGATGCTCACCTTCGTGCCGTCGACGACGACCTCGTAGAACTTGTGCGCGCTTCCGCTCGCCTCGGACAGCTCCAGGTACGTGGTGGCAGCAGCCACGGTCTTCCCCCTCGCGTTGATCAGCTGAAAACGACCGTAGCAAGGGGGTCTGACAATTCCTGGTGTCAGGCGTTCGCGAGCCCGTTGCGGAACCAGTCCGGCATCTGCTCGTCGTTGCGCGGGAACCACTTCTGCTCGGTGGCGAAGTTCTCCGGGGACGGCGCGGCGTCGAACTTCGGTGCCTCGTCGCGGTTGTAGCGGATGGAGAACGTGCCCGGAGGGTCCAAGATGTACTCGAACTCGATCCACGAACCGAGCCCCTCGGAGTACATGCCCTTGCGCAGCTGCTGGAACTTCCGCCACACCTCCGGCGGGAACGACCAGCCGCGGACACTTCCGTCCGCCATCTTCACACCCGTGTCGGCCTCGCTGTGCGGGCCGATCATCTTGGCGCGCAGCACCAGGCGCGACCACCCCTGCGGCAGGGTCGGCAGGATCTCCTGGGTGATCTCCGCGAGCTTCTCCTGCTGCTCGATCGGGCTGAGCGCCGGCCAGTTCGCCATGGTTGTTCGCTTTCTCCTAGTGCCGCGACCGGCGGCCTTTGCCCCGTGTTCGGCGGTCAGACGGGTGATTCGTGGTGCCGGCCCCGCGTCCTCATCCTGGTCGGCTGTGGGCGTGGGGCCGGTGCCGCGAGGCGCCCTGCTGAGCGTCGAAGACGCGGCGAAGGCTGCCGGTCGCGGCACTGGATCGAGGTGGGGCCTGGCCAGCCTACTGATCGGCCAGGCTCGCCTCGTGTGCGCGCTGCAGTTCCAGCCCGCGTTCGACGGTCTCGCGCAGCCAGCCCCGCAGGTGCTCGTCGGAGCGCGGGAACGCCTCCAGGTCGCGCACGAACATCATCGGGTGCAGCTCGGGCGACCACCGCGGGTCCTCGTCGTAGTTGAACGTCACCTCGGGCTCGGCGTCGCGGCGCAGCACGAACCGCGCCGACAGCCACGTGCCGCGGTCCTCCTCGTACATCTGCTCGCGGAGCTCCTGCAGCTGGTCGGTGATCTCCGCCAGCCGCACCTCGCCCGCGAACCGGCCCTGCGCGTCCTGTGCGGACGTGGCGAGCTCGTACGCCATGACGTTCGCCCAGACGTCCAGGGTGACACGGTTCCACCCGACCGGGGCACCCGCCTCCAGCAGCGCGCAGATCTCAGCGACCCTTGTACCGGTCCTGGGGTCCATAGTTCACCTCCGGCCGGTTCGGGAAGACGCGCTCCTTGGTCACCACGTTCTCCACGACCGGCTTGTTGTCCGGGCCGAGCTGGACGGTACCGTCCGCGTTGCGCGCGTACGTGACCTCCTGCCAGCGCATGGTCACCTCGGACGGCACGCCGTCCGCCTCGCGGGTCGCACGCACCTGGTAGTTCTGGATGTCCTGGTGCGCCGGCTTCGAGAACTCGACGAGCTCCGTCTCCTTGTTGCGCCACGACGGCTCGTGGAACCAGCCGTCCTTGGCGTTGCCGGAGTTGGACCCCGCCATCTGCCCGTGCATGTTGAGGTACTCGCCGAAGCCGCCGAGCTCGTTGGCCAGCAGGTGGCCACCCGCCCACTTGACGCGCGAGTTCTCGATCTCCTGGTCGGTGAGCGTGCGGTCCGGCGGGTTGCTCGGGTACGCGGCCTCGCCTTCCTGGTAGGCGCGCTGCTGGGCACCCTTTCCGCTGTCGTCGTCGCGGTAGTTCTTGGTCTGGCCGCCCGCCTCGACGTCGCCGGTCATCGAGTCGGTCTGACCGTGCTGGTCCGTGTGGAAGGCCAGCATCTTGTCGTTGTTGTGGTAGTTCGGCACCTGGTACTTGGCGTCCGGCAGCAACGGGTGGCTGAGGTCGGGGTTGAACCCGGACCACTTGCCCTTGCCGTCGACCGCCATGTCCTGGCGGCCTGGCGTGGCCTCGACCCACTTGACGTTGCCGTCGCCGTCGGTGATGAACGTCGTGCGCGTGCCGTTCTGGTTGGCCACCGGGTACTCGGTCCACGGCTGCAACGGCTGGTGGTCCCGCAGCGGCACCGGCACCGGGTCGGGGTTCTCGATCGGCTGGAGCCGGTCGGGCTGGGTGTTGCCGTCCGGCACGGTCTCGCGGTCGCGGTGCGGCGCCTGGATCTCGTCGTGCCGGTTGAGCGGCTGCCGCGGAGCGTCCGGGTTGTTCGGGTCGACCGGCTGGTGCGTGGGCCGGTCGAAGTCGACGAACCGCTCGTTGAACGCCGGGTCGTCCGCCGGGATGATCCGGTCCTTCGGCGGCGGCGTGTACTCGGGATCGGCGTCCGGGTCGTTGCCCTGCGCGCCGTCCCCGCGGTCCACGGCGTCGGCGCCGTCGGTGTCCCGATCGCTGCCGGGCGCGTAACCGTCGTCGCTCGCCCTGGTCCTGGAACCGTCCGGGTGGTGCGTCTCCCACTCGCCGTTGGGCGGGATCCGGGGCGAGCGCGTGCCGTCGGGCGAGATCTCGGGGTCACTGGTGAAGACCCGGCCGCTGCTGTCCGTCCACGCGGGCTTGGTGGGAGCCACGACCGGCGCGTCGAGGTGCCGGGAGAGTTGCTGCGCGAAGTCGTTGCTGCCCGCGTCGCACCCGATCAGCCGGACGGGCCTGCTGCCGTCGTAACCGCTGCGCCGCAACATGTCCGCGTACTCGGCGGGCGTGTAGTCGTGCCCGCCGACGCGAGCCCGGCCGTCCGGCGTGACGTGCACGTCGGCCGTGAAGAACCGCGGGTCGTCCGGCACCCGGTGGGGGAGGTCGCCCATGTCGGGGTCGCCACCGTGGTGGGACACACCGGCAGGAGTCTGCTCGGCGTGCCGCTCGTGCGCCTGCTCCGGCGAGGGCCGCTCTTCCGCGTGGGACTGCGGCGCGTCGCTGTCGGGCCGGTTGTCGGCGTCGTTGTGGTGGCCGGGGCCGTCGGTGTCGCGGTGCGGGCTGCCGGGACCGTTACCGGCACCGTCCGGTCGCGGGTTACTGGGACCGTCCGGTCGCGCGGCGTCGGGCCTGGTGCCGTCCGGACGGTTGCTGTCAGGACGGTTGTTGTCGGGCCGCGTGCTGTCCGGCCTGCTGCTGTCGGGCCGGTTGGTGTCCGGCCGGTTGCCGTCGGGCCGCGTGTTGTCGGGACGGGTGCCGTCCGGACGGTTGTTGTCGGGCCGCGAGTTGTCCGGACGGTTGCTGTCGGGCCGGGCGCCGTCCGGTCGGGTGCCGTCAGCCCGAGTGCCGTCCGGACGTGACGTGTCGGGTCGTGAGCCGTCGGGACGGTTGTGCGGCTGACCGGGAGCGTCGGGACGCTGGCCGGGGTGCGTGACGGGACCGTCGGCACCGCGCGGGCGGGCGCCGTCGGGTCGGGTGGCGTCGGGCCGGGTGGCGTCCGGACGCTGGTGCGGCGCGGGCGAGTCCGGCCTGCTCGGCCCGCCGGGATGGCCGCCGGGGCCGTGACCGCCGGGCGTGTGCGGGCCGGGGCCACCGGTGTGCGGTGCCCCAGGACCACCCGGAGCAGGCCCGAAGCCGGGCTGCTGCGGTGTGTGCGGGCTGGCAGGACCACTCGGCCCGGCATGTGGGGCGTCCGCGTGAGTCGGCGAGGTGGTTCCCTGCGGACGGGTCGGTGCGTCCGTCCGCGCCGACGGCGACGTGGTCCCAGGACCACCGTGCGACCCGTCAGGCGAATGCGGCGCACCGGGGCCGCCGGGACCCGAGGGCCCGTTGGGGCTGTGCGGTGCGTTGGGGCCACCGTGCGGTGCTGACGGTGCGTTGGGGCTGTGTGGCGCACCAGGGCCGCCGGGACCCGAGGGCCCGTTGGGGCTGTGAGGTGCGTTGGGGCCGCCATGTGGTGCGGATGGCGCGTTGGGCGTATGAGGTGCGCCGGGACCACCGTGTGGTGCCGACGGTGCGTTGGGGCTGTGCGGTGTACCTGGGCCGCCGGGGCCAGATGGTCCGTTGGGGCTGTGCGGTGTGCCGGGACCGCCGTGCGGTGCTGACGGTGCGTTGAGACTGTGAGGCGCACCTGGACCGCCGTACGGCGAGTTTGGTCCCGACGGTGCGCTCGGGCTGTGCGGTGCACCTGGGCCGCCGTATGGCGAGTTTGGTCCCGTGGGCCCGTTGGGGGTGTGGGGCGCGCTGGGACCGCCGTTCGGGCTCGGCGCGCCGTGAGGTGCGTTCGGCGTGCCTGCGTGCGGTGCGGTGGGGGAGTGCGGTGCGCTCGGACTGTGCGGCGCGGACGGGCCGAAGCCCGGCTGCGAGGGAGCCGACGGCCTTGCCGACGACGGGGACATGTCCGGGGTGCGCTGCGAAGGCATGCCCGAGCCCAGGTCACCGCGTGCGCCCGGCGTGCCGGTCCAGCCTCCGCCGGAACCCGGACGTGGGCCGCCTCCTGTCGGCGCACCACCCGCGGGACCTCCGGCGGGACCACCCGCGGGGCCGCCCATCGGACCCTGCTGCGGAGTGGTCGTGGAGCCTGACGGCGGTCCGCCGTCCCGTGGTGCGGACGGGGCGTGCTGCGACGGTGCTTCCGGTGCCGCGACGCCGGCCTGAGTGGTCTGGCCGGTGTTGCGCGGCAGGGCCGCCGGTGCGTCGGGGGACGACGTCGGTCCGTTCGTGCTCGGGCCCGCCGGGCCACCTGACGGAGACGGGCCGCCCGACGGCGACCCCTGCGAACCCGGTGACGGGGTGTTCGACGTGCTGGGGCCGTCCGGTCCCGGCGAGGACGAAGGCCCGTTCGGTGAGGACGTGGGTCCGTTCGGCGACGGCGCGTTCGGGGATGACGAAGGCGCGTTCGGTGAGGACGTGGGTCCGTTCGGCGACGGCGCGTTCGGGGATGACGAAGGCGCGTTCGGAGAGGACGAAGGTCCACCCGGCGAAGGCGCGGAAGCCGACGGCGAACTCGGTGAAGGCGAAGGAGGAGCAGGGCTCGGACCGTCCGGAGAGGACGGTGAGGACGGCGACGGGCTCGGCGGCGCGGAAGGCGACGAAGTCGTTGGCGCGTCAGGGGAAGAGGTGGTCGGCGAGCCGCTGGTGTGCGTGCCGCCGGCGTTCGGGAGGTCCGGGGCGTCGGTGCGGTGGAACAGCCCGCCGGGCTTGATGGACTTGGTCGAGATCACGTCCAGGCCGGTGACCTTGCCGACCAGCTTGCCGACGACCTTCATGATCTTCGTGAAGATCTCGACGATCTTGCCGAGCAGCGGCGAGACCTTCTTGATGGTCTTGATGAGCTTCTGGATGAGCTCACCGATGCGGGTGGCCCACTTCGAGATCGCGGTGACGGCCTGCGCCACGATCACCGGCGTGCCGAACCCGAGCGTGAACACGGCCTCGAGCACCCACGTGATCAGCTTCCCGACCAGGTCGGCGATCAGGTCGCGCACCATCTCGCGCACGAAGGCGACGACCATGCCCATGATGCCGACGACGGTGCCGACGGAACCGGCGGCGGACGCGGCACCGGTGATCGCGTCGCCCTGGGCGCCCGCGGCGGCCCGGTACGCGTCCGCGGCGGGTCCCTGCCACTCGGCGGTGCCCTGCACGGCCTGCTGGTAGTCCTGCGCGATCTTGCCGAGCTCCTCGGCGACCTTGCTCCACGTGGCCGAGTACGACTCGATCACCGGCGGGTCGCCCGCCAGCCAGTCGAGCGCCTCCTTCAACGGCTGCATGTGTTCCATCAGGAACGACGCCGCCGAGGACAGCAGGGTGCCGAACGGGTCGATCGCCATCGACGCGGCGTCCGCGACGAGGCCCACCATGCCCAGGCCGCCCTCGACCCAGTTGCCGTCCTTGATGCCGTTGAACGTGTCCATCGCGGACTCGGCGATGGAGATGCCCGTCGCCCAGCCGTTGTCGCCCGTCCCGGCGTTCATGAACCCCGACGGCTCGGCGTCTGGCTTGACCACCAGAGGATTCGACATCACTCGCCTCCGATGATCTTGGTGATGTCCTCCGGCACGTGCCGTCCTTCCCCCGAAACGCGGTCGTTCCCCAGGATGACGCAGCGCCGGACGCGCTGGTTCCACGAGGTTCCCAAATGGTCCGAACAGCGCAGTCGCGTTGCTCCACGAGCCCGTCCCCGCCCCAACGAGCTCGGGACGGGGACGGGCAAGAGCGACGCGTCAGGCCTTGGCGGTCGCGACCGCGGCCGGCTCCTGCGGCAGACGTCCGAGTTCCGCCGTCGGACGCCGGAAGGTCTCGCGTCCCGTCGCGATCGCGGTGGCGCTGATCGCGCACACCACGGCCGTGAAGATCGCGACACCGATCCAGTCGTCACGGCCGGAGCCGATCGCCGCCACCACGCTGGGGGCGAACCCGGCGACGGCGAACCCGATCTGCGTGCCGATCGCCATGCCGGACAGCCTGACCTCGGTGCTGAACATCTCGCCGTACAGCGACGGCCAGATGCCGTTGATCGCGGAGTAGGCCACGCCGAACAGCAGGATGCCGAGCGCGAACACCAGTCCGTACGCGCCGATGGAGATCGACCACAGGTAGGGGAAGATCAGCACGGCGCACGCGCCGCAGCCGGCGAGGAACACCGGTTTGCGGCCGACCCGGTCGGAAAGCCCTGCCAGCAACGGAATCGCGGCCAGGGCGACGACGTTGGCTAGGACGCCGACCCAGAGCATCGGCGTGCGCGCCAGGCCGATCGTGTTCACCGCGTAGCTCAGGGCGTAGACGGTGAAGATCGTGCTGACCGAGGCGATGGTGGCCGCGACGACGACGCGCAGGACATCGGCCCAGTGCGTCCGGAACAGCGTCGCGACCGGCAGCTTGGCCGGCTTGGTGCGCTTGAACTCAGCGGTCTCGTCGATCTTGCGGCGGATGACGAGGCCGACGACCACGACGACCGCGCTGCACCAGAACGGCACGCGCCATCCCCACGTCAGCAGGTCCTCCTGGGGGAGCGCGGCCACGGGCAGGAAGATCGCCGTGGCGAGGATCTGCCCTGCCTGCGTGCCGCTCAGGGTGAAGCTGGTGAAGTACGCCCGGCGGTGCTGCGGTGCGTGTTCCAGCGACATCGAGTTCGCGCCCGCCTGCTCACCCGAGGCCGAAAGTCCTTGCAGCAGGCGGAGAACGACGAGCATGACCGGTGCGAGGACGCCGGCGGTGTCGTAGGTGGGCAGGCAGCCGACGGCGAAGGTCGCCACGCCCATCAGCAGCAGCGTGAAGACGAGGACCTTCTTGCGGCCGAAGCGATCGCCGACGTGCCCGAGTACGAACGCGCCGAGCGGCCGGGCTGCGTAGCCGACGCCGAACGTGCCGAGGGCGAGCAGGGTTCCCGTCGCCGGATCGGCGGCCGGGAAGAAGACCTTGTTGAACACCAGCGCGGCGGCGGTGCCGTAGATGAAGAAGTCGTAGTACTCGAGGGCGCTGCCGATCCAGGCTGCCAGCGCAGTCTTGCGGGCCATCGATGTGGTCACGGCGTACTCCTATGTACGGCCTAGTTAGTTAATACAAGGTCGGATACGCCACCCCCGTGTGTCAAGGGTCAGATTTCAGCTGGTCAAGTAATTGATCAGCATGTCACCGAGCATGCGTCGGTGGTGGTCGCGGCGGCCGGGGTCGAGCATGTCCCGCCCGAAGATCGCGGCGAACGTGTGCCTGTTGGCGAGCCGGAAGACGCAGAACGAGCTGATCACCATGTGCACGTCGAGCGGGTCGGCGTCGGCGCGGAACCGCCCGGCGGCGCGGCCCCGTTCGAGGAGCTTCGTCAGGCCGTCGAGCGCCGGGTTCGCGAGGCCCGCCAGCACTTCCGAGCGGGCGATGTGCTCGGCGCGGTGGATGTTCTCGATGCTGACGAGCCTGATGAAGTCGGGGTGCGCCTCGTGGTGGTCGAAGGTCAGCTCCGCGAGCCGGCGGATGCCCTCCTCCGGTTCGAGGTGCTCGACGTCGACCTCGGCCTCCAGCGCCCGGATCGCCAGGTAGGCCCGCTCCAGCACAGCGATGTAGAGCTGTTCCTTGCCGCCGAAGTAGTAGTAGATCATCCGTTTGGTCGTGCTGGTGCGCTCGGCGATCTCGTCGACCCGTGCCCCTGTGTAGCCCTTGTCCGCGAACTCCCGCGTGGCCACTTCCAGGATGTCGGCGCGCGTGCGGTCCTTGTCCCGCTGGCGCTCGGCATCGGATGACGACGGTGCGGTCACCGAGCCCCCTTCGATCTGCGGATGACCAGCCAACTCTAGGGCCTGTGTCGAAGTTGGTCCGCGACAGCCGGGCCCGAGGCGGCCCCTGGCGGCACGGCCGGAGGGCCCACATACAACACCGGTATGCGGGCCCTCCGGCCGCACCACCAGGAACCACCTCAAGCGCGACTCTCATCGAACCAGACTTCGACACAGACCCTAGTCCAGCACTTCCTGACGGCGACTCGGTGCGCTAACGTGAACTCACTAGTTCGTACATTAATCGGGGAGGTCGGGTGGCCCACTACCTGATCGGGCTCATCGGTTCCGGCATCGGCCCGTCCCTCAGTCCGGCGCTGCACGAGCGCGAGGCCGCCGAGCTCGGACTGGGTTACTCCTACCGGCTTCTCGACCTCGACGTCATCGGGCTGCCGGTGGGCGACGTGCTGGCCGCGGCCAGGGCCGAGGGGTTCGACGGGCTCAACATCACCCACCCGGCGAAGCAGGCGGTCCTGCCGCACCTGGACGAGATCGTCCCGGAGGCGGCCGCGCTCGGCGCCGTCAACACCGTCGTCTTCGACCGCGGCAGGGCGATCGGCCACAACACCGACGCGACCGGTTTCGCCCGCAGCCTGAGCCGCGGTCTGCCGGACGCCGCGATGGCGAACGTCGTCCTGCTCGGAGCGGGCGGGGCGGGTGCCGCCGTGGCCCACGCCCTGTTGTCACTCGGCACCGGGCACCTCGGCGTGCACGACGTCGACGAGAGCCGCAGCGCGGGACTGGTGGCAGCGCTGGAAAGCAGGTTCGGAGCCGGCCGTGCCACTGTCTGCGCTCCCGAGGCGGTGCGCACCGCGGACGGCCTCGTCCACGCGACCCCCACCGGCATGGCCGCACATCCAGGCCTGCCGCTCGACGAGTCGTTGCTGCGCGGCGAACTCTGGGTCGCCGACATCGTCTACCGGCCGCTGGAGACCGGGCTCCTCGCCGCCGCACGGGCACGGGGCTGCCGGGTGCTGCACGGTGGCGGCATGGTCGTTCTCCAGGCCGCAGAGTCCTTGCGGCTGTTCACCGGCGTCGAGCCGGACGCCGGCCGGATGCTCGCGCACTTCGCGGAACTGGAAGGAGAACCGGCGCATGCGTCCTGACCCGCGCACCGCCATCGCCACCGTGTGCCTGTCCGGCACGCTGGACGACAAGCTGACCGCGGCCGCCGAGGCGGGCTTCGACGGCATCGAGCTCTTCGAGAACGACCTGCTCGCGGACCGCCGCACCCCTGCGGAGATCCGCAAGCGTTGCGCCGATCTCGGGCTGAGCATCGACCTGTACCAGCCCTTCCGCGACTTCGAGGCCGTACCGCCGGACGTGCTCGCCGCCAACCTGCGCCGCGCCGGGCAGAAGTTCGACGTCATGGCCGAACTGGGCGTCGACACCGTGCTGGTGTGCTCGTCGGTCTCGCCCGACGCCATCGACGACGACGATCTCGCGGCCGAGCAGCTGCACCTGCTCGCGACCCGCGCGGCCGAACGAGGTCTGCGCATCGCCTACGAGGCGCTCGCCTGGGGCAGGTACGTCAACGGCTACGAACACGCGTGGCGGATCGTGCGCCGCGCCGCCCACCCGTCCCTCGGCGTCTGCCTCGACAGCTTCCACATCCTGTCCAAAGGGGACGATCCCAGGGCCATCCGCGCGATCCCCGGCGAAAAGATCTTCTTCCTGCAGCTCGCCGACGCGCCGACGCTGCCGATGGACGTGCTCCAGTGGAGCCGCCACCACCGCCTCTTCCCCGGCCAGGGCGACTTCGACCTGACGACCTTCACCCGCAACGTCCTCGACGCCGGGTACCGCGGGCCGCTCTCGCTGGAGGTGTTCAACGACGTCTTCCGCCAGTCCGACCCGCACCGCGCCGCGGTCGACGCCATGCGGTCGCTGCTCAGCCTCCAGGACTCCCTGCGGCAGCTGGACGTTCCCGCCGCACCCGTCCCGGCCGGCTACGCCTTCGCCGAGGTCGTGGGGGAGTCGGGCCTCGCCCTGCTGGGCTTCACCCGCGAAGGCGTCCATCGCTCGAAGCCGGTGGAGCTGTGGACGCAGGGCGACGCACGCGTGCTCGTCAACGCGGAGGGCGAACCCGGCGCGATCGGCGCACTCGGCCTCTCCGTGCCGGATCCGGCCGCCGCGGCGCGGCGCGCGGAGGTCATGCTCGCGCCACCGTTGTCGCGGGCGACCGGCCCCGGCGAGGCGCCGCTGACCGCGATCGCCGCACCCGACGGGACCCAGATCTTCCTGTGCGCCGACGACGACTGGCTCGGCGACTTCGTGCCCACCGGTGAGTCGGCCCCGCAGGCCGGCATCACCGGCATCGACCACGTCGCGCTGACCCAGCCGTTCGACAACTTCGACGAGGCGGGCCTGTTCTACCGTTCGGTGCTGGGCCTGGAACCGGGAGCGACGGCGGAGTTCGCGGCGCCGTTCGGCCTGGTGCGCGGCCGCGGCGTGAGCGGCGGGGGTGTCCGCCTCACCCTGGACGCCGCGCTTGTCCGCCGGGGAGGCTGGGCGCCCGCCGTCGAAGAACCCCAGCACATCGCCTTCACCTGCGTCGACGCCGTCGAGTGCGCCAAGGCCCTCCGGCAGCTGGGCGCACGGCTGCTGGACATCCCCGGCAACTACTACGACGACCTCCTGGCGCGCACCGGTCTGCCGGCCGATCGCGTCCGCGCGCTGCGCGAGCAGTCGGTGCTCTACGACCGCGACGAGCGCGGCGAGTACCTGCACTTCTACACCGAGCTGGCCGGGGCGAGGGTGTTCTTCGAGGTGGTCCAGCGCATCGGTGACTACCGCGGGTTCGGCGTGGTGAACGCACCCGTCCGCATGGCCGCCCACCACGCCGTCCGGAACAGGGTGCGGTGACAGCCACAGGGGGCCAGGTCCACCCGGCCCCCTGTCCGCGATCGGTACCGGCTGACTAGGGCAGCACCTGCATGTTGGCCATCATCGCCATCGACGAGTGGTCGAAGAAGTGGCAGTGGAACGGGTACACGCCGGTGAACTCCGAGTCGAACTTGACCAGGATCTTCACGGTCTGCCCGGCGGGCACCCTGGCGGTGTCCTTCGGGTAGGCCTCCCACTCGCCCACCGGCTGCCCGGCCCGTTCCAGCACGCGGAACTGGACGAGGTGCAGGTGGATCGAGTGCGGGAAGTTGTACTGGCCGTCGTCGTTGACGACCTCCCAGAGCTCCGTCGTGCCGCGCTTGACGGTCAGGTCGATCCGCTTGGGGTCGTAGGCCTTCCCGTCGATCGCGTAGAACGTGTTCGTGGGGTCCCTGGCGAGCACGATCCGCCGCGTCACGGTGGGCGTGCCGAGGTCCTCGAGGTCGCGCAGCTTCGCCGGGACCACGCTGTCGTCCGCCACCACCGAGCCGGTGACCTCGAACCGGAGCAGCTGCCGCCCCGGGGTCTCCGGGCCGTTGAAGGTGTTCTCCAGGATCACGTTCGTGCCCGAGGGGAACTTGCTGAAGTCGATGACGATCTCGGCGCGCTCGGCCGGCCACAGCTCCACCTCCGGCCGGGTGACCGGACGTCCCAGCAGTCCGCCGTCCGAGGCGATCTGGATGACGTCCGAAGCGGGGTTCAGCGCCAGCCGCAACGGCCGCGAGTTGGCCGCGTTGATCAGCCGCAGCCGGTACTTGCGCCGCTTGACCTTGTGCGTCGGCTGGATCGCGCCGTTGACGAGGACCGTCTTGCGGTTGGCGAAGTCGTCCAGCTTCCAGACCAGCTGGCCGTCACCGTCGAACTGGGCGTCCCTGATCACCAGCGGGATGTCGAACTCGCCGCTGGGCAGCCTCAGCGCGTCGGTCTCCGAGTCGCTGATGATGTACGCGCCCGTCAGTCCTCTGTAGACCTGTTCGGCCTCCACGTGGTGGGCGTGGTCGTGGTACCAGAGTGTGGCCGCGGGCTGGGAGTTCGGGTAGTGGTACAGGCGGGACGCGCCGGGGTCGATCGTGTCGAGCGGGTGGCCGTCGCTCTCGGGGGCCACGTTCGCGCCGTGCAGGTGCACCGCCGCGGGCGTGGACATCTTGTTGGTGACCTTGACGACGGCCGCGCGGCCGCGGCGGGACCGGATGGTCGGGCCGGGGAAGCTGCCGTTGAAGGTGAGCACCCGCGTGTCGAGGCCGGGGAAGATCCGGGCCGTCGCCGGGGTGACCACCATTTCGTAGTGGTCGGCGCTGCGTGAGGACGTCACGGGCCTGAGCACGGGCGGAATCGGCAACGGCACCGAGAACGGCGTGACCACGGGCGGGTCGTCCGACAACGCCGACGCGAGCTGTTGCGCCGGCAGAACCATGCCGACCCCCGCGACCGCACTGAGTTTCAGGGCGTCTCTTCGGCTGAACATTCTTTCGGGCACCTTTCCGGAAACTCGGGAAACCCTCTTACGGAACACCGAAAAACAGAACGCCGACAATCGCGAAGACGAAGGTGTACTGGAGTACGACCACCGCGGCGGCGAGCGTGTTGGCGAAGGAGATCGCCGGACCGAGTGCCAGCGTCGCCACCAGCAGGGTCGCCGGCGCGGTGGCGACCGCCACCAGGAACGAGAACCCCAGCCGGGCCGCGACTCCGTCGGTCTGCCAGCGGAACCGCCGCACGGCGTACGCCACCAGGGCGACCGCGACGAGCATCAGGTGCATGCCCAGCACGGCCAGACCCGGATAGTTCGCGATCGCGTCGCCCGTGATGGGCGCGACCTGCCGGGACGTGCTGCTGTGCGAGTGTCCGCTGAGCCCTAGCTGGGTGGCGGTCGGAATGGAGTCCGTCGGCAGGAACAAAGCCTTCCCGCGCAACACCCACGCCATGAGCGCGGCACTGCCCAACGCGAACACGAGAACCAGTGGCACGCGCAACCGGATCGCCGGGCGCGTGGCAGCACCAGGCGTCAGGACCTCGGCCGACATCTTTCCCCCCAAGACGAAGTGTCCCTGCGGACGAACATATGCACCGGACCTAGAGGATCTCTAGCGGTGACATCGGGAGGACGGCGGTGGTGCCGGTGTCATTCGGATTTGCGATAATGGCGGTATGGAACGGCCCGCGGCGGAACTCACGGTCGGGCAGCTGTCCGATCGCAGTGGTGTACCCATTTCCGCATTGCGCTTCTACGAGCGGCAGAACCTGATATCCAGCCGCCGGACCGCCGGCAACCAGCGCCGCTACTCCCGCGACACGCTCCGCCGGGTAGCGCTGATCCGCATCGCCCAGCGCGTCGGGATCTCGCTCGCCGACGTCCGCGAGATGCTGTCGACGCTGCCCGACGACCGGGTGCCGTCCCGCGTGGACTGGCAGCGGATGTCGGAGCAGTGGCGGTCGGAGCTGGAGGAGCGGATCCACCGGTTGCGGCAGTTGCTCGACGAGTTCACCGAATGCGTCGGCTGCGGCTGCCTGTCGATCGACCGGTGCCTGCTCGCCAACCCGGACGACGTGCTGGGCGAGCAGGGCCCCGGCCCCAGGAGACTGGGCTAGATCGTCGCCAGCACCTCGCGGATCGCGCTGATCACCTTGTCCTGCACGTCCTCCGACAGCGACGCGTACATCGGCAGCGAGAAGATCTCGTCGGCCAGCCGTTCCGTCACCGGCAGCGAGCCGGTCTCGTAACCGAGGTGCGCGAAGCCGCTCATGGTGTGCACCGGCCAGCGGTAGCTGACGTTCAACATGATGTCGTACGCCTCCAGCCGCTCGATGATCTCGTCCCGCTTCGGGTGGCGGACCACGTAGAGGTAGTACACGTGGTCGTTGCCGGGCGTGATCGACGGCAGCACCAGCGACGTGTCGGCGAGGCCTTCCGCGTAACGGTCCGCCACCCGGCGGCGGGCCGCGAGGTACGAGTCGAACCTGGTCAGCTTGCGCCGCAGGATCTCCGCGTGCACCTCGTCCAGCCGCGAGTTGTGGCCCGGCGTGGACGTGACGTAGTACTGCTTCTCCATGCCGTAGTAGCGCAGCCGGCGCAGGTTCGCTTCGACCTGGTCGTCGTTGGTGATGGTCGCACCGCCGTCGCCGTACGCGCCCAGCACCTTCGTCGGGTAGAACGAGAACGCCGCCGCGTCGCCCATCGTGCCGGCCAGCCGGCCGTGGTGGCGGGCGCCGTGCGACTGCGCGCAGTCCTCCAGCAGGGCGAGGTCGTGCTTGGCCGCCAACGCTTCCAGCGGTGCCATGTTCACGCACTGGCCGTAGAGGTGCACGGGCAGCAGGCACTTCGTGCGCGAGGTGATGGCGGCCTCGACCTGGCTGGTGTCCATCAGGTAGTCGTCCGGCCTGATGTCCACGAACACCGGCGTGGCCCCGACCTGGTCGATCGCGATCACCGTCGGCGCCGCCGTGTTCGACACGGTGATCACCTCGTCGCCGGGGCCGACGCCCAGCGCGCGCAGGGCGAGCACGATGGCGTTGGTGCCGTTGTCACAACTGACGCAGTGCCGCACACCGTGGTAGTCGGCGTACTCGCGCTCGAACCCGCGCACGCTCTCACCGAGCACGAGCAGGCCGGACCGGAACACCGTGTCGACGGCGTCGAGGATGTCGTCGCGCTCCTGCTCGTATTCGGCCAGGTAGTCCCATACGCGCGTAGTCATTGCAGTGCCGCACCTTTCCCAGTCAGCTGATCGAAGTCGGTGAAGTCCCTGGCGCCGTGCAGCCACGACACCTCGTCGTGCAGGTCGGTCGCCGACAACGACGACAACATCTCGTCACGTGCCCTGGCCTCCACGCCAGCGGGGTGGAACAGTCGTGTGCCGATCTCGCGGGACACGTGCTGCGCGCGGGCGGTCCGGTCCCGGCGCACCGCGTTGTACTTCAACGCGCACGCGGCGAACTCGTCCGCGCCGCAGTCGAGCAGGTCGCCGAGAACGACCGCGTCCTCCAGTGCCTGGCAGGCGCCCTGCGCCGCGTACTGGAGCATCGGGTGGGCCGCGTCGCCGAGCAGCACGACCCGGCCGTCGGTCCAGCCGGGCACGGGGTCCCGGTCGCACAGAACCCAGGTGCGCCAGCCCTTTCCCAGTTCGAGCAGGCGCCGCGCGGGCTCGCTCAGCACCGGGAACCGGGCGTGCACGTGCGCGGTCTCGACGGGTTCGCCGACGACGACCTCCGTGGCGGCGTCGTCGCGGGTGATCGCCATGTTGAAGAACCGGCCGTTGCCGATCGGGTAGTGCACCAGGTGCCACTTCGGTCCCGCCCACAGCGTGACCGTGTTCGACCGCAGCTCCGGGGGCACCTCGGACATCGGGATGACGCACCGGTAGATGGTGTGGCCGGAGACGCGGGGCGCGCCGTCGCCGACCAGTTGCCGCCGGACCGCGGACCGGATGCCGTCCGCGCCGACCAGCAGGTCCGCGCTGAGCCGCGCACCGGAGGCGAGGACGGCCGTGACGCCGGCGGAGTCCTGTTCGTAGGCGGTGACCTGGCTGTCGGTGCGCAGTTCGATGTTGTCGTGGTCCCGGCACGCGGACAGCAACGGCTGGTACAGGTCACCGCGTTGCACGACCGCGTACGGGTTGCCGAACCGCTGCCGGTACTCACCGGTCAACGGCATGCTCGTGATGCGTTCGCCGGTGGTGCCGTCCATGAGCCGCAGCTCGTCGATGTACACGGCCGTGGCCCGCACGTCCGCGCCCACACCGAGCAGGTCCAGCGCGTGGAACGCGTTGGGAGCCAGCTGGATGCCGGCGCCCAGCTCGGTGAACTCGCGGTTGCGTTCGGCGACGAGCACCTGGTGGCCGTGCCGCGCGATGCTCAACGCGGCCGCCAGTCCACCGATCCCACCGCCGGCGACGAGGATGTTCGCCATCTGCCCTCCTCTCAGCGGCCGACGAGTTCGACCAGAAGTTCACGGATGATGGACAGGCCGTCCTTGCTCAGCACGGACTCGGCGTGGAACTGCAGCGACCGGAAACCGTTGCCGCGCAACGCGTGCACCTCGCCGGTGTGCTCGTCCCTGCTGACCTCGACGACGCGCCCGTCGCAGTCCACCTTGTCCTGGTCGCAGAGCGCGGCGAAGCTGTTGTAGAACCCGACCCGCACGCGCCGGCCGAACAGGTCGATCTCCCGCCCGGCGCCCTGGTTCGGCACGGGCCTGCGGTGCAGCGGGAACCCGAGCAGCCGGCTGAGCACCTGGTGGCTCAGGCACACAGAGAGGAACGGCCGGTCCTCGTCGAGCAGGTGCCGGATGGTCGCGGTCAGCGCCCGGATGCGGGGGTCGTTGTCGTCGTACGGGTCACCCGGCCCCGGGCCCATCACCACCAGGTCGTGCTCCTCCACCGCGTACGGCTCGTCGAACCGCGCGATGGTCACCGTCAGCCCGAGCGACCGCAGCAGGTGGCCGAGCATCGACGTGAACGTGTCCTCGGCGTCGACGACCAGCACCGTGCGGCCGGCCAGTTCCGGCACGTCGTGGGTCTGCGGCCGCAGCCAGTGGCCGGCCACGCGTTCGTTGCGCTGCCCCAACGCCCGCAGCACCGACGGGTCGCGGCCGAACGTCCCCACGCCCGGTGAGCTGAACGCGGCGAGCAGCCCGGCCGCCTTCGCCCTCGTCTCGGCCGCCTCCGACTCCGGCCGGGAGTGCCGGACCAGCGTCGAGCCGACACCGATCCGCATCCGGCCGGCCGGGTCGATGTCGGCGGTCCGGATCAGGATCGCCGAGTCCATCGTCCGTTCTCCGGCGGCGTCCCGGCCGATCAGCGCGGCCACCCCGCTGTAGTAGCCGCGGCCGTCGGGTTCGTAGCGGCTGATGATCCGGCACGCGTTCTCCAGCGGGCTGCCGGTGACCGTCGGCGCGAACATGGTCTCGCGCAGGACGTCGCGCACGTCGAGCGAGGTGTCGCCCTCGATGAGGTACTCGGTGTGCGCGAGCCGGGTCATCTCCTTGAGGTACGGCCCGTGGACCCGCCCGCCGGTCGCGCACACCCGGCCCATCATCTTGAGCTCCTCGTCGACGACCATGAACAGCTCGTCGGTCTCCTTGGCGTCGCCCAGGAAGTCGAGCACGTCCGGCAGGGTCGGCCCGGTCGGCGGGTAGCGGTACGTCCCGCTGATCGGGTTCATCACCGCCGTGCCACCGGCCACGCTGACGTGCCGTTCCGGGCTGGCGCCGACCAGCGTGCGCTGTCCGGTGTGGACGACGAACGTCCAGTAGGTGCCCGACTCCAGCCGGGCCAGCCGGCGGAACAGGGTGAGCGCGCTGTGCGTCGAGTAGCCGGTGATGTCCGCGACGAACGAGCGCTTGATGACGAAGTTCGAGCCCTCGCCGTGGCCGATCTCCTGCCCGACGACCTGTCTGGCGATCTCGGCGTACCCGTCGTCGTCGACGTCGAACTCCCCGCCGGTCATCGCGATCGGCACCTCCGGCAGCCGGGGCAGCGCCTCGGCCAGCGGCAGCACCTCCTGCCCGGTCACCTCCAGCACCAGCAACGGGGTGCCGTCGTCCACGCAGCTGTAGCCGCGTTCCGCGATCTGCCGGTAGGGCATGAGCACCAGCACCTCGTGCCCCGGCCCGGTGGCGGTCAGCGGCACGTCCGCCAGAGTGTCCACTGAGGACACTTCGCCGACGATGACGTCCAGGCTGTCCGGGTCGGTGCCGCGGCGGTGCAGCAGGGCGAACGGAGGTGGGTCGGCGGCGGTGACCAGGTCGAGCAACCCGGTCATGCCACCGCCTCCACGGCGTCCAACGTGCTGAGCACGTCCGAGGTCGTGGTCACCATGGCGCTGCGCTCTGCCGCGTACGACAGCGCCATCCGGTGGTACTCCTCGGAGAAGTCCGCGATCGCGTCGGCCACCAGGAACGCCTGGACGTCCTCGGACATCGCGTCCACAGTGGTCATCAGCAGTCCGACGTGCGCGTACACCCCGCAGCAGATGAGCTGGTCACGGCCCGCGGCCCGCATCCGCGCCAACAGGTCCGTGCGGCAGAACGCGCTGTAGCGCCACTTGGTCAAGACCCAGTCCTGCGGCCGCGGCGCGACCTCGGCCACCACGTCCCGGTGCACCGGGTCCCTGGACATCCCGGAGCCCCAGAAGTCCCGCAGCAGACCGCGTTGTTCCGCGGTCATGTCACCGGGCTGGGCGGTGTACGCCACCGGGATGCCGAGGGCGGCGCAGCTCTCCCGGATCCGGGCGGTGTTGGCGACCAGGTCGGTCAGCGGCGTCTCGCCCTGGGGGAAGAACCGCAGGAAGTAGTGCTGCATGTCGTGGACCAGCAGCACCGCCCTGGCCGGGTCGATCCGCCAGTCCACGGTGTTGGCCGGGAGCGCGTCGGCGGCGGGCATCGGGTAGGGGACGATGGCGGGAATGGGCATGGGGAAGAACCTCGCAGGGGTCAGACGCCGAGCGTGGCGCCGCCGTCGACGGTGAGATCGTGCATGGTCACGTGCGCGGCCTGGTCGGACAGCAGGAACAGCACGGCGTTGGCCACGTCGGCCGGCCGGGCCAGTTTGCGCAGCGGGATTCCGACGCGGTACGCGTCGAGCTTGCCCTCGATGGACGTCGCGGTCGCGTCGTCGCCGTTCCACAGAGCGCGCAGCATCGGGGTGTCGGTGGAGCCGGGCGCCACCAGGTTGCAGCGGATGCCGTAGCGGGCGACCTCCAGGCCGAGGCACTTGGTGAACATCGTCGACGCCGCCTTGGACGCGGCGTACGCGCCCATCCCGACCCGCGCGGTCGACGCCGAGTTCGACGCGACCGTCACGATCGCGCCCGTGCGGCGCGGCACCATCCGCCTGGCCACCGCGCGGGAGGTGAAGAAGACGCCGTTGGTGTTGACCTGGAACGTCCGCGTCCAGTCCTCTTCGGACAGTTCGGTCACCTGGCCGACGCGCAGCACGCCGGCCGCGTTGACCAGGTAGTCGATCGGCCCGAGCTCCCGCTCGATCCGGTCGACGACGGCCTCCACCTCGGCGCTGGAGGTCACGTCGGCCGCGAAGCCGTGCACCAGCAGGTCCTCGCCGCGGAGCTTCTCGACGGAGTCGCGCAGCTGGCCGGCGTCGTTGTCGACGGCCGCGACCGCGAGGCCCTGCAGGGCGAGCGCGCGTGCGATCTCCACGCCCATGCCGCCCGCGGCTCCGGTGACCACGGCCGTCCGTCCACCCAGTTCGGTCATGTTCCGCTCCTATTCGGGCCAGGCGGACACGACTTCGACCGCCTGGGCCACGTTCAGACGTGGATCGCACAAACTCGTGTAGGGACCGTTGATCGCCTCGTGCACGTGGTCCGGGCCCGCGACGCACTCGGTCACGTGGTCGGGGGTGGCCTCCAGGTGCAGGCCGCCGGCGACCACGCCCTCCCGCGCCATGACCTCGGTGAACCGCTCCACCTCGGCGATGACCGTGGCCACGTACCGGGTCTTGAGGCCGCCGGCGAGCTGGACGGTGTTGCCGTGCATCGGGTCGCACATCCAGATCACCGGGTGCCCGGCCTCGCGGACCGCCCCGGCGAGCCGCGGCAGCCGGGTGGCGACCGAGTCCGAACCCATCCGGGCGATGAGCGTGAGCCTGCCGGGTTCCCGGTTCGGGTCCAGCCGCGCGCACAGGCCGAGCAGGTCGTCGACGGTCATGCCGGGGCCGACCTTGCACGCCACCGGGTTGACCACTGTGGACAGCACGGTCACGTGCGCGCCGTCGAGCTGGCGGGTCCGTTCGCCGATCCACGGCCAGTGCGTCGACGACAGCAGCACGCCGTCGGCGTCCTCGCGCAGCATCGGCACCTCGTAGTCGAGCAGCAGTGCCTCGTGGCTGGTCCAGACCGTCGGTTCGGTGCCGTTGCGGGCCCGGATCGCGTCCATCGCCGTGCTCGCCGCCCAGTACCCGGACAGCAGTCGTTTCGGGTCGGGCCGGCGCAGTTCAGGGTCGGGATCGGGGCTGTTGACCATGTGCCCGCGGTAGACCGGGATCTGCCGGCCGCCGACGATCTCGACCGGCTGCGAGCGGGGTTTGCCGAACTGGCCGGCGATCCGGCCGACCCGCAGCACCGGCCGTCCGGACTTGAGCATCAGCACGTCGGCGAGGATGTCGAGCAACGCGGTCTTGCGCTCGACGTGTCTGGACGTGCACTCGGTGGGGTCCTCCGCGCAGTCGCCCGCCTGGAGCACCTGGTACTCGCCCGCGACGACGCCGGCGAGCAGGGTGCGCAACCTGCGCACCTCGGCACTCGTGACCAGGCCTGGCAGGTCGGTGAGCTCCTCCCTCACCTGGGCGAGCAGCGCGGTGTCCTCCCAGGCGGGCTGCTGGTGGGCGGTCGGCAGGGTGGCCGTCAGACGTTCCACTTGATCACCTTGTTGTCCGCAGGAGCGGCTTCCACCAGCCCGGGTTCTCCCGGTACCACCGGACGACACCGCTCAGTCCGTCGTCGAATGACCATCGGGGGGCGTATCCCAGCTCCGACCGGATCTTCGAGTCGTCGATGGCGTAGCGCAGGTCGTGGCCCAGGCGGTCCTCGACGTGCCGCACCATGCGCCAGTCCGCGCCGCACAGGTCGAGCAGCCGCGCGGTCATCTCCTTGTTCGACAACTCCGTGCCGCCGCCCACGTTGTAGACCTCGCCCGCCCGGCCGTTCGTCAGCACCAGGTGCACGGCCCGGCAGTGGTCGTCGACGTGCAGCCACTCGCGGACGTTCACGCCCTCGCCGTAGAGCGGCACGGGCTCACCGGAGAGCAGGTTGGTGACGAACCGGGGGATGAGCTTCTCGACGTGCTGGTACGGCCCGTAGTTGTTGGAGCAGCGGGTGATCCGGACGTCGAGGCCGTGGGTCCGCCAGTACGCCAGTGCCACCAGGTCGGAGGCCGCCTTCGAGGCGGCATAAGGCGAGTTGGGTGCCACCGGCTCGGCCTCGGTCCACCGGCCGGTGCCGATCGAGCCGTACACCTCGTCCGTGGACACGTGCACGACGGTCCGCACGCCCGCCGCTTTTGCCGCCGTCAGAACACTTTGCGTGCCTTCCACGTTGGTCCGCATGAACGCCAGCGGCCCGTCGATCGAACGGTCCACATGCGACTCCGCCGCGAAGTGGACGACGGCTTCGTGGCCGGCCATCACGCGGGCCAGCATCGGGCCGTCGCAGATGTCCCCGACGACGAACGTGAGCCGCGGGTGGTCCATCGGCAGGTTGGCGGTCGAGCCGGCATAGGTCAGCTTGTCCACGACGGTGACCTCGGCGCCCTCGCAGCCGGGATAACCGTCGTCGAGCAGGGTGCGCACGTAGTGCGAGCCGATGAACCCGGCCGCACCCGTGACCAGGATCCGCATCAGGCCGCCACCTCGGCCGAGGCGTGGTCCCCGATGACGAGGCTGTGCTGCTCGCCGGTGGCCGACACCCGCGCCCACCTGCCGATGATCGAGCCGCGGAGCTCGCGCACGCCGTTGACGTCCGAGCCCTCCAGCAGGATCGAGTCCTCGACGTGCGAGTCGGTCACCACGCACCCGTTGCCCACGGAGGTCGACGGGCCGAGGTAGCTGCCGGTGATCACACTGCCCGCGCCCACCACCAGCGGTCCGACCAGCCGGGACCGGGTGACCACGGCGCCGGCTTCGACCACCACGGTGCCGAACGTCGTGGACTCGGCGTCGACGTCGCCGTGCACGGCGGGCGTGATCCGTTCCAGCAGCGCGCGGTTGCACTCCAGCAGTTCGTCGGCGCTGCCGGTGTCCTTCCAGTAGCCGGTGTACTCCTCGGCGGTCACCAGCTTTCCGCCGTCCACCATGACCTGGAGGGCGTCGGTGATCTCCAGCTCGCCACGCGCGCTCGGGCGCAGGTCGCGCACGGCGTCGTGGATGGCCGCGGTGAAGAAGTACACGCCGACGATCGCCAGGTCGCTGCGGGGCACGGCCGGTTTCTCGGCCAGCGCGCGGACCACGTGGTCGCGGTCGATCACGGCGACGCCGTACTGCCGCGGGTCCGGAACCTTCACCACGAGCAGCTGCGCGTCGGGGCGGCGCTGCTCGAACGTGGCCGCCGCCGCGGTGATCCCGTCGGCGAGCACGTTGTCGCCCAGGTACATCACGAAGTCGTCGTCGCCGAGGAAGTCCTGGGCGACCTGGACGCAGTGCGCGAGGCCGAGCGGTTGTTCCTGGTGGATGTACGTCACGCGCAGACCCAGGTCGGAACCGTCGCCGATGGCGGCCCGGATGTCGGCCGCCCGGTCGCCGACGACCACGCCGACCTCCTCGACGCCGATCTGCCGGATGTTCTCTAGACAGTGCTGGAGAACCGGTTTGTTGGCGACCGGGACCAGCTGCTTGGCCATGGAGTGGGTGAACGGACGCAGTCGCGTGCCCAACCCTCCGGACAGCACCAGCGCTTTCATCGGTGACCCTTTCGCTCTTCGCATGTGGTTACCGGAACTCACGATGCACGAGGCGCAACGCGGGCAGTTCGAGGCGACTTAAAGGCTCGCCAGGAAAACGGCCGGAGAATCCGAATCCAGTGGCGTGACTCAGAACGCTGGCGGTGCATCCGCGCTCAGCAGGGCACCTCGCGGCACCGCCCTCACGCCCCCGTACAACCAGTACGAGGACGTGGAGGCGGCACCACGATGCACCCGTCTGACCACGAATGCACCGGCAACGGTCCGAGCCACGCCACTAGCTCGCCTCTAGCAACTCGTTCTCGTCCCACTAACTCCGTGGCCGATGCTGGGAGACACGTGGTCGCGGCCGCCCCGGCGTGCCGTCGAGTGGACGATCTGACGGAGGAAACCCTTGTGTTCCAGCGAATAGCGGATTTCCACGAATGGTTCGCCGAGCGCAGGGCCGCGAGCGCCTGTTCGGTGACCCGCGCCCGTCTGGACCAGCTCGACGGCTGGCACATCCAGCAGGGCACGGGCACGATCCAGCACCACAGCGGGAAGTTCTTCGCGGTGGACGGGCTGGAGATCAGCACCGACCACGCGTCCGTCAGCTCGTGGACCCAGCCCATCATCATCCAGCCGGAGTCCGGGATCCTCGGCATTCTGGTGAAGCGGTTCCACGGCGTCCCGCATTTCCTGATGCAGGCGAAGGTCGAACCGGGGAACATCGGGCTGTTGCAGCTTTCCCCGACCGTGCAGGCCACCCGCAGCAACTACACGCGGGTGCACAAGGGAAAAGCGGTTCCCTACCTGGAGTACTTCCAGGCGCCCCGGCGCGGCCGGATCCTGTCCGACGTGCTGCAGTCCGAGCAGGGTTCGTGGTTCCTGCACAAGCGCAACCGCAACATGATCATCGAGATCACCGACGACGTCGAGGTCCTGGAGGACTTCTGCTGGCTCACGGCGGCGCAGCTCGGTGAGCTGTTGCGCTGGGACCACGTCGTCAACATGGACTCGCGCACCGTCCTCGCCGGGTGGCCGCTCGCCGAGACCCACTGGGGCCGCGACGCCGCCATCGACCGGGACCAGCTGTCGGAACTGCTGAGCTGGTTCACCGAGGCCAAGTCGCGCTACCAGCTCACCCGCCAGCGCATCCCGCTGACGAACGTGAAGAACTGGATCATCTCGCCGGAGCGGATCGTCCACGAGAACGACGCCTACTTCGCCATCGTCGGCGTGGACGTGAAGGGCGCCGGCCGGGAGGTCGCCGGCTGGTCCCAGCCGATGATCGAACCGCGTCACCCCGGCGTGGTCGCGTTCGTGACGCGGCACGACGGCGACGAGCCCCGCGTCCTCGTGCACGCCCACACCCAGGCCGGCACGCACGACGTGGTCGAGATGGCGCCGACCGTGCAGTGCGCGCCCGGCAACTACGAGGACACCCCGCCGGACCGGCGACCGTCCTTTCTGGACTACGTGCTGTCCGCCGGTCGCGAGCGGGTCCTGTTCGACGCGCTGCACTCCGAGGAGGGCGGCCGGTTCTACCAGGCGGAGAACCGCTACCTCGTCGTCGAGGCGGGTCCGGACCTCCCGGAGGAGACCGGGCCGGACTTCGCCTGGATGACCCTGTCGCAGCTCGCCGAGCTGGCCCGGTACGGCAACTACGTCAACGTCGAGGCGCGCAACCTGCTGGCCTGCCTGTTGTTCACCTGAAACCCACTCGAGGAAACACCATGATGATCAGCCTGAACAAAGTGAACGTGACCGGCTGCCCGGCCGACGAGTACGAGCGGGTCTACAAGCAGGCCAGCGACTACATGGCCACCCAGCCCGGCCACATCAGCCAGCTGTTCCTGCGCTCGGAGAACCACCCCGGCACGTACTTCGCGGTCGCGTTGTGGGAGAGCGTCGAGCACTACACCGCGCTGGCCGGCATCGACGAGCTCGTGGCGATCTTCGACCAGGTGATCTCGCTGAACGACCCGGACGCGGCGGACGGTGACAAGATCACGGTCGAGCACCACAAGCCCGAGGTGGTGTACGCGGAGAACACCCTGCCCGACCACCCGACCGGCGCGATGGTGTGCGTCAACCGGATCTCCGTCACCGGCATCTCCCCCGAGGAGTACGAGCGGGTGTACCGGGAGGGCAGCGACTACATGGCCCGCCGGCCCGGTCACATCCGGCACAAGCTGGTCCGCTCGACGACCGAGCCGGACGTGTACTTCAGCATCGCCGAGTGGACCGACGTCGAGGCCTACCGCGCCCTGGACGAGCTGGACGAGCTGACCGCGATCTTCGCGCAGGTCAACGACAAGATCGAGATCGAGAACCACGAGTGCGTCGTGCGGGGGGACAAGTGAAGGTCGGCGTCAGCCACACCACGTTCACCGAGGACGACGGCACGGTCGCCGATCCCGTCGCGGTGGCGCGGTTCGTCGAGGACCTCGGCCTGGACTCGTTCTGGGTCAGCGACCACCTCGCCTGGGACACCCCGATCCTGGACAGCGTGCTGACGCTCACCGCGGCCGCCGCCGTCACCGAGCGGATCGAGGTCGGGTTCGCCGTCCTGCAGCTGGCCCTGCGCCGCCTGGCGTGGATCGCCAAGCAGGTCGGGACCCTGCAGACCATCTCGCACAACCGCGTCAACCTCGGCGTCGGCGTCGGTGGTCACCCGCACGAGGAGTGGGCGTCCGCCGGGATGTCCCTGGCCGACCGGGGCAGGCGGACCGACGACGCGCTGCGCGTCCTGCCCGCTCTGCTGGCGGGGGAGACGGTCGCGCTGCCCGACGTGGACGGCGCCCCGGTCACGCTCACACCGCCGGCGCCGATGCCCCCGGTGTGGGTGGGCGGTGGCTCGCCGGCCGCGTTGAAACGCGCTGCCGCCTTCGGTGACGGCTGGCTGCCCGCTGCGGTCACCCCGGACCAGATCAGGGCCGGGCAGGCCACCCTGCGCGAGCTGACCGAACAGGCTGGGCGCCCCACCGTCCGCACCGGCGTGTCCATCTTCGCGACGCTCGACGCGCACGTCGGCGGGATGAGCCGCGAGGCGCTGGTCGACCTGTGCGCAGGCGGCTTCGGCTTCCCCCGTGACCACGCCGACGCGGTCGTGCTCGGCGGCAAGCCGGCCGAGGTCGCCGAACGGCTGGCCGAACACGCCGAGCTCGGCGCCGAGCACGCGATCCTGGTGCCGTTCGGCGGTTCGTGGCGGCGGCAGTGCGAACTGCTCGCCGAGGCCAGGTCCCTGCTGCAGGAAGGCGAGGAGTCCTGATGCGCGCGATGAAGTCCCTGGCGCTGGTTCCGGTGGCGATCATGCTCACCCTGTCCGGTTCCGCCGCGGCGGGAGGTCCGGCCGTCCGGTACGCGGAGGGCGGCTTCGACGTCACCAGCTACACGAGCACCCCGTACAAGCAGCTGCCGGACGGCGCGAGCCTGAGCCACCTGAGCATCGTGGACCGCTTCCACGGTGACATCCAGGGTCACGCCACCGCCGAGGCGGAGCTGTTCAGCCGCGCCGACGGGTCCACCCGGGACACCGGGTTCATCCACGTGCAGGGCACGCTGGCCGGCAAGTCCGGTGGGTTCGTCATCGAGACGGCCGGTTCGTTCGACGGGAAGAACGTGTCGAGCGTCTGGACGATCGTGCCGGGCTCCGGCAGCGGCGAGCTGAAAGGCCTGCGCGGCAAGGGCACCGAGACGGCGGAGAAGATCGGCGAGGAGTTCGTCGCCAAGTACCGCCTCGGCTACTACTTCGAGTGAGAGCGGAGGACACGTGCTCGTCGAGGACGTCGTCAGCTACCTGGAGATGAAGTCGCCGGAGGAACTGCGCCCGGCGCGGGACCGCGGCGCCGAGGTCGAGTTGCGAGAAGTGTCCGATGTGGACACGATCAGGGCCGTCCACGACCGCGTGGCCGGCCCGTACGGCTGGATGTCGCTCGCCTGGACGGCCGAGAAGTGGCGGGAGTCCCTGGACCGGCCCGGGGTGCGGACGTGGGTGCCGCGGATCGACGGCGCCGACGCCGGGTTCGCGTTGCTGTGCTTCGACCCCGGCGGGGACGTCGAGATCGACTTCTTCGGCCTGGCACCGGAGTTCACCGGCCGCGGGCTGGGCGGCCACTTCCTGACCGTCGTCACGCGGACGGCGTGGGAGGCGGGTGCGACGAGGGTGTGGCTGCGGACGTCCTCGCACGACCACCCGTACGCGAAGGCCAGTTATGAAGCTCGCGGGTTCCGGTTGTTCAAGACCGAAACCCGCGAGCGGGAGCTCGTCACACCGTAGAGCGTTCCGGGTGCTGCTGTGCCGTGTCGTCAGTGCGGCGCAGCAGCACCTTCACCAGCACCAGCGCCAGAACCCCGGCGAGACCGGCCATCCACCACAGCACGACGTGCAGGCCGCTGGTGTAACCGGGTTCCGCGAGCCTGCCGCCGGTCATCGTGGCCAGCACGGCGCCCGCGACGGCGATGGCGATGGTCTCCAGCGCGAGGCGCACCGTGTTGAACATCCCGGCGCCGGTCCCGGCACGCGCGGGATCCACGCTGCCGATCGCGACCCCGTCGATCAACCCGGTCGAGATTCCGAACCCGGCACCGATGACGAGCAGCGGTCCCGCGATCGACAGCACCGACGACCCCGGCCCGATCACGGTCAGCCAGGCCGCGCCGACGCCGACCAGGGCGACCGCGAGCACCACGACCCCCTGCGGGGGAACGACCTTGGTGACCAGCGGCGCCACCGGCGGCAGCAGCAGCGTCAGCCCGGTCAGCAGCACCAGCACGACGCCCGCCTCACCCGTGGACATGCCCAGCACCTTGGTGAAGTAGGACGGCAGGTACACGATCAGCGGCAACGGCACCGACACGATCATCGCGCCGGCCAGCGAGATCCCGATGAACTTGCCGTTGCGCAGCAGGGCGAGGTCGAACATCGGCTGGGCCTGGCGCCGTTCCACGACGACGAACGCCGCCAGCAGCACGACCGACCCGGCGAACGCGACGAGCACCGCGGGCGACGCCCAGCCCCACGCCGGTCCCTGCACGAACGCGGCGATCAGCAGCAGCAACGCGAGCGTGAACGTCGCCGTCCCGGCCCAGTCGACCTTGCGGGAGCCCGGTTCCTTCGACTCCGGCAGCATCGGGACGAGGCAGAGCACGATCACGCACGCGAGCGCGGGCCCGGCGAACACGGCCCGCCACCCGAAGCCCTCGACGAGCAGGCCGGCGACGGTCGGCCCGAACGCGAGGCCCACGCCCAGCGCCGTGCCGAAGTAGCTGAAGGCCCGAATCCGGGCCCTGCCGGTGAAGGCGGACGCGAGGATGGCGGCCGAACTGGCGGCCGCGGCGGCCGCGCCGATGCCGGCGAGCACGCGCAGGACGTCGAGCATCACGACGTTCCACGACAGCGCGCTCAGCACGCCACCGGCGGCGAAGATGGAGACACCGGTGGCGAACACCCGCCGCCGGCCGAACATGTCGGCCATCGACCCGGTGGCCAGCATGAAGCTCGCGAAGCAGGCGATGTAGCCGTTCACCACCCACTGCACGGCGGGCAGGTCGGCGTTCAGGTCGGTGGCGATGTCGGGCAACGCCACCGACGCGCCGGTCAGCGTGATCGGTAGCGAGAGGCTGGAGAGCAGGACGGCCACGAGGACGACTGCCGGGTTGTTTCGCACGTTTCCCCTTGTTCAACGCGGTAGTGCCTGGGCATGCGGGACGCGGATGAAGCCCGTTGCGTCTCCAGCGTGCAACCTCAACCATTGTTCAGGTCAAGCCCCTGTCGAGCCTCGATCAAGCCCCTGTGTGCCGGCCCTAGCGTCGTGACCATGACACCGACGTTCACCACCATCGGCCTGGTCGTCGCCGACATGGCAGCGGCCGCGGCGTTCTACGAGCGACTGGGCCTGAAGTTCGGCGATGACGACGACAACCACCGGGAGTGCGAGCTGGCCGGGGCGGTGAAGCTGACCCTCGACACCGAGGCGGCGATCAGGTCCTTCACGCCGGACTGGACCCGCGCGACCGGCAGCTCCCGCGTCAGCCTGGCGTTCCAAGTGGACTCTCCAGAGGCTGTCGACGAGGTCGTGGCGGAGCTCGCCGCGGGCGGTGCGGTGGTCACCAGGCCGCCGTGGGACACCTTCTGGGGTCAGCGGTACGCCTCGGTGAGCGACCCGGACGGCAACGAGGTCGACGTCTACGCCACCCTGCCCCAGTAGTACGACGGAAGGGACGAGGCCGGCTGCCGGCCTCGTCCCTTCCGCGTGTCAGACCCGTTCGTGCGCAACGGTCCTGCGCGTCCCGAGCAGCGTGTGCACCACCACCGCCGCCACCAGGCAGATGCCGGCGACGATCCACAACGCCACCCGCCAGGCATCGGTGAACTGCTCGGCCAGCACCGCGGGGTCCCCGCCGGTGAGCTCGCCGGCGGCGATCTCGTTCGCCAGCTCGGCGGACCCGACCCTGGTCTGGATCAACGCGATGAGCGCGGTGCCGAACACGGCGATCACCAGCGCCTCACCGGCGTTGCGGATCGTGTTGAGGAAGCCCGCGGCCATGCCCAGCCGCGCCGGGTCGACCTGGTTCATCGCCTGCGCGTCGGTGATGCCGAAGGAGATGCCCAGCCCGATGCCGACCGACAGCAGCGGCCCGATCAGCTCGCTCACGCCGATGCCGGGGTGCAGCACGGTCAGCCACGCGTTGCCGCCCGCCACCAGCAGCAGCGCGGAGGTCATCAGCCAGCGCGCGGACACGCCGTGGTTCACGAGCCAGCCGCCGGCCATCGGGATCACCAGGATGGGCAGCGTGAGCATCAGCATGGTCAGGCCCGCTTCCTGGGCGGTGGCACCGTCCACGCCCTGGAAGTAGGTGGGCAGGAACACCAGGATGCCCACGAACCCGACCGAGGTGGACACCGTTCCCAGGCACCAGCCGATGAACTTCGCGTTGCGCACCAGGGAGAGGTCGAGCACCGGGAACGCCTGCCTGCGCTCGACCACCACGAACACCACCAGCAGCACCACGCCCGCGACGAGCCCGAACGTGCCGCCCCAGCCGCCCTGCGGACTCTGGATCAGGCCGAACATCAGCAGGCCGAGACCGAGCACGAACGTGACCACACCCGCCCGGTCCACCTTCGGCCGTTCCGCCGACCGCGACTCGGCCACGAACAACGTGCCCAGCAGGATCGCCACGCCGATGACCACGTACGACACGAAGCTGGCGCGCCAGCCCAGCTCGGTGACGAGCCACCCGGACAGGAACGGGCCGGTCACCACGCCCGCGCCGCCCGTGGTTCCCATGGCCGCGAACGCCTTCGTCCTGGCGCTGCCGTCGAACGTGACGGCGAGGATCGCGCCACCACTGGCCATCACGCCGCCCGCGCCGATGCCGGCCACCGCCCGCGCGAGGTCCAGCACCACGATGTCCTGCGCCAGCGCGCACACCAGCGAACCGCCGGCGAACAACATCGTCGTGAGCACGAACACCCGCTTGCGGCCGAACAGGTCCGACAACGACCCGCACACCAGGGTGAACGCGGACAGCGCCAGGTTGTACGCGGAGATCACCCACTGCAGCGCGGCACCGCTCGCGTCGAGCTCGGCGCCGATCCGGGGCACCGCGACACCGGCGCCCGAGATCGACATGGCCACGGCGAACACACCCACGAGCACGACCGCCAGGGTGAGAGCGGGGCTCGACCGCCTGGTCAACGTGTCGGGAACAGCACTCATACGGCTCTCCTAGGCAGGAGGAAAACGCCCGCCGTGAATTCGGCGAAGACGGTGGATTTCGGGCCGGAATTCTGGCCGGCGTTCTCAAGCTAACGCGACCCGACACGACGTTCAAGCGCCTTTATGCAACCACTGTGCGGGCTTTTGTTCGCCTCGATCTCGCCCCGAAGTCAGCCCGTTAGCGTGGGTCTCATGCGAATTCTGTTCCTCGCCGGCGGAAGTCCGGCAACGGTTTTCCCGCTGGTGCCGCTGGCGACCGCCGCACGCAACGCGGGCCACGAGGTGTTGATGGCGGGGACCGAAGGAATCACTTCGTCGATATCCGGAGCCGGGCTGCCCGCGTTGTCGGTGAGTCCGCTGACGATGCTCGACTTCTTCACCAACGACAAGCACGGCAATTCTCTGGAATGGCCGCCGGACCCCGAGGACTGGAAGCTCTTCATCGGCCGCGGCTTCGGCCGGCTGGCGCGCGCGAGCATGGAACCGCTGCTCGACCTGGCCCGGTCGTGGCGGCCGGACCTCGTCGTGGGCGGCCAGCTCGCGTTCGTCGCCCCGTTGCTCGCCAAGCGGCTCGGCGTGCCGTACGTGCGGCACACCTGGGACAGCGGCGAGCCGCCGGAGGCCGACCTGGGCGCCGCCGAGGAACTGGAGCCGGAGTTCCGTGAACTCGGCCTGGACGGGTTCCCGGTCGCGGACCTGCACGTCGAGCTCTGCCCGCCCAGTCTGCTGCCACCCGGCCCGGCACCGGCCAACCTGCAGCACATGCGGTACGTGGCGTCGAGTCCGCAGAGGACGCTCGAACCGTGGATGTACACCCGGCCGGAGCGTCGCCGGATCTGCGTGACCGCGGGCTGCCGCGTCACCAAGGACCAGTACTTCGACTTCCTGCGCGACCTGGCCGGCAAGGTCGCCCCGCTCGGCGCGGAACTCATCGTCGCCGCGCCGGAGGACGTCGCCAGGGACCTGACCGCCGGGCTCGACAACGTGCACGCCGGCTGGCTCCCGCTCGACGTCGTGGCGCGCACGTGCGACCTGTTCGTGCACCACGCGGGTGGCGGCACGTCGCTGCTCGTCATGGCGGCCGGGCTGCCGCAGCTGCTCATCCCGAACATGCCCTCGTCCGTCGCGCCGTCGCAGCGGCTCACCGACTTCGGCGCGTCTCTCATGCTGATGCCCGGCGAGGACACGCTCGACGCGGTCGTCTCCGGTTGCCAGGAACTGCTGGAGAACCCGTCGTACACCGAACGCGCGCGGGTCGTCGCCGACGAGATCCGCTCCCAGCCCCTGCCCGTCGACGTGCTCGCCATCGTCGAGGAACTCGTCTAGGAGTTCGAACATGTGCGGAATCACCGGATGGGTCGACTACCGCCAGGACCTGACGGGTCAGGGCGAGCTGGCGGACGCCCTGACGCAGACCATGGCCTGCCGCGGCCCCGACGCGTCGGGCGAGTGGATCGGCGAGCACGCCGTGCTCGGCCACCGCCGGCTGTCCATCATCGACCTGGAGACCGGTCAGCAGCCGATGGCCGCCGACGAGGCCGTGATCACCTACAGCGGCGAGGTCTACAACTTCCGCGAGCTGCGCGACGAACTGCGCGGACTCGGCCACTCCTTCGGCACCACGAGCGACACCGAGGTGGTGCTGCGCGCGTACCTGGAGTGGGGCGAGGACTTCGTCGACCGGCTCAACGGCATGTACGCCTTCGCCATCTGGGACACCAGGACCGAGGAGCTGCTGCTGGTCCGCGACCGGATCGGCATCAAGCCGCTCTACTACTACCCGACCGCCGGCGGCGTGCTGTTCGGCTCGGAGCCCAAGGCGATCCTCCGGCACCCCGACGCCGAGGCCGTCGTCGACCGCGACGGCCTGTGCGAGATGTTCACCATCGTCAAGACGCCGGGGCACGCGATCTTCCGCGGCATGTACGAGGTCCGCCCCGGTTCGGTCGTCCGCGTCAACCGCGACGGGCTGACGAAACGCCGGTACTGGCGGCTGGAGAGCCGCGAGCACACCGACGACCTCGACACCACGATCGCGAACGTCCGCGCGCTGCTCGAGGACATCGTGGAACGCCAGCTGTTCGCGGACGTTCCTGTGGGAACCCTGCTGTCCGGAGGGCTCGACTCCAGCGCCGTCACCGCGCTGGCCGCCCGCAGGACGGGGGAGCTGCCCGCGTTCTCGGTGGACTTCGCCGGGCACGACGACCGGTTCGAGGCCAACGTGCAGTGGGAGGACCCGGACACGCCGTTCGCCATCGAGGTGGCGAAGCACGTCGGCGCCGAGCACGTCACGATCATGCTCGACAACGACGACATCCTCGACCCGTCGGTGCGCCGGGCGACGCTCGTCGCGCAGGACCTGCCGATCTCGACCGGCGACATGGAGTACTCGCTCTACCTGCTGTGCCGCGCGGTCCGCGAACGGGTGACCGTCGCGTTGTCCGGTGAGGCGGCCGACGAGCTGTTCGGCGGCTACACCTGGTTCCACGACCAGGACGCGGTGAACAACGGCTCCTTCCCCTGGCACCACCCGTTCGAGAAGGCCGGCGGCATCGGCGCGCTCAAGGAGGTCGGCCTGTGGGACCGGCTCGGGCTGGGCGAGTACGTCCGGCACCGGTACGACGAGGCGATGGCCGAGGTGCCGAGGCTGGCGGGGGAGACCGGGGCCGAGGCCCGGATGCGCGAGGTCGGCTACCTGAACCTCACGCGGTGGGAGAATTTCCTGCTGGACCGCAAGGACCGGATCAGCATGGCCGTCGGTCTCGAGGTGCGGGTCCCGTTCTGCGACCACCGGCTCGTCGAGTACGTCTTCAACACGCCGTGGGCGATGAAGAACTTCGACGGCAGGGAGAAGAGCCTGCTGCGTGCGGCCATGCGCGGTGTGCTGCCGGACAGCGTGCTCGACCGCAAGAAGAACCCGTATCCGTCCACACAGGACGACAAGTACGAGGTGGCGCTGCGCGAACAGGTCGAGAAGCTCTGCACGCCCGATTCGCCGGTGCTCCAGCTCGTGTCCGAGGAGGGCATCCGCCGGCTGCTCGCGCGGCCGGACGGCGCCTACGTGATGGGCGGCCCCTGGGCGGCCAGGGCCGTGCTGGAACGACTGATCGAGTTCAACACGTGGATGACCGAGTACGACGTGCGGCTCGTTCTGTCCGATGAGGACTGACGACCGAGGTGAGGACGGTGTTCCGATGTCAGTCACTGGCGAACCGGCCAAGGGCGAGTACCTGATCGACCCCGACCGGTCGGTGATCTCGTTCACCACCAGGGCGATCTACGGGCTGCTGCGGGTCCGCGGCACGTTCCGGGTCGGCCACGGCAAGATCTCGGTCGCCGAGCCCACCACCGCGTCCACAGTGGACGCGGTGGTGGCGGCGGGCAGCTTCGACAGCGCCAACGCCGAGCGTGACGCGCACGTGCGTTCGGCCGACTTCCTCGACGTGGACACGTATCCCGAGATCGTCTTCCGCGGCGAGCGGGTCGACCAGGCCGCGAACGGGAAGCGCACCCTGCGTGGCACGCTGACCGTCCGCGGCATGACCCAGCCGATCTCCTTGGCGCTGCACCGGGTCGGCGGCGACGACCAGGAGCTGGTCGCCCGCGCGACGACCCGGATCGACCGGTACGCCTTCGGCATCACCAAGGCCAAGGGCATGACCGCGCGTTATCTCACGCTGACCCTGGACGTCGTGGCGAACCGCTGATCGTGCGTGGTCATCTCCAGCCGGTCGTCGGCGGACAGGATGGCCTCGTGCAACCGGCGCAGCTGCGCCGAGGGCTCCACGCCCAGCTCGTCGGCAACGCTGCGGCGCAGGTGCCGGAACACCTCCAGGGCGCGGACCTGCCGGCCGGCGCGGTACAGCGCGAGCATGTACATCGCCTGGAGGTTCTCGTTCAACGGGTGCTGCGCGGCCACGTCACCGATCTCGCTGAGGATGTCGTGGTGGTACCCGAGCCGCAGTTCGGCCTCGAAGCACTGCTCCGTCACCGACAACCGGGCCTCCTCGAACCGGTTGACGTGCGCCCGCAGCAACGGCCCCGCCTGGACGTCGCCCAGCGCGGGGCCGCGCCACAGGCTCAGCGCCCGGCGGAACTTCCTGGCCATCTCGGCGTCGTCGTCCCGTCGCTGGGCCTCCCGGCCCTCGGCGACGAGCTGGTCCCACTCCATCAGGTCGAGCGAGTGGGGCGGCACCATGAGGAAGTAGCCGCGGTTGCCCGTGATCAGGCTCTTGTGCGCCTCGGTGAGCGAACCGAGGGTGGGGGACGCGGCTAAAGCGCGACGGATCTGGAGCACGTATGTCTGGAGCGTCGGGATGACCGTGCGGGGCGGGTTGCCCTCCCACAGTTCTTCGACCGCGGCGTCGATGGCGACGAACCTGTTGGCGTTGAGCAGGAACAGCGCCAGCAGCTGCCGTTGCTTCGGGGCGGTCGGCAGGTAGGAAACCCCGTTGTCGTGCATGGTCAGTGGACCCAAGATGCCGAATTTCACGACAAGCCTCTTCTGATAGTCATGTGTTGTCATGGCTGAACTGAGGTGTGTGAAAGGCAGAGCGAAGCGAAGCGTCGGTGCATGAGCCGGCGCGCACGGGATCAACCAGTTCCGCCGTTGGAACGGGATCAGCGTGGCGCGCGCCGGCACGACCGGCGACATTCACTTGGTCGGGGTCAGATGCCCCAATTAATTCCCCAGACCCCCCAGGCACTGCAGAATTCCGAAGCCCCACCCCAGATTCCGATTATCGCGACCGGTTGGCGCCTTCGGTTACGCCAGTCGGCCGTCGCTCGTCGATGAGGAAGTGTCTACCCCATGGATCCCCCGTTGCCTCATGCGATGCGCCCCGTGTTGCTGGTAGCGTTTCCACCCTGGGGCTGACCAATAGGATGCTCACTTGGTTAGAGCCTACCAGGAACCGCATTGACAACGGCAAGAAAAAACGGGCGATTCGGCCATCCGGGTGACTTTATCAACCGCCCGTGCCGTCGCCAAAGAAGCCCGTATCGGGCTATTCAAGACATGTCGCCGCAGGTCGTGGACTCGTGCGCGCGTTAGAGCCGGTCGTCGTGCCGACTGTGTTGTTGCGAATTCAAGCGTTCAAACAATCTCCTGTGGTAGGGCAAGCCAGTCCACGTCCTGGGGCGTGAATGACGGGCAGATGTTCTGCGCCTACGGCGCGGACCGGAATGGACGAGGGTTAGTCCATTCCGGTCGCGTCCGGAACTGTCAAATGTTCATTCGCGCGGTGTTCAGGTGTTGTACGCGTGCTTCTCACGCTTGTCGCGAAGCGCGCCGGCCCACCAGGTGAGCTGGTCGAGCAGTGATTTCGCGGCCAGGTCCGGGCCGTCGGGGTCGAGCAACCTGCCGTCCTCGCCGAACAGCGAGTGCGCCATGGCCAAGCAGATGGTTTCCCGAATGGTGGTCGCGTGCAGCTCGGCGAACACCTGGCGCAGCTGCTCGACGGCCCGGGAGCCGCCGGCCAGCCCGCCGTAGGACACGAACGCGACCGGCTTGGCGTTCCACTCGACGTAGACCGAGTCGATCGCGAGCTTGAGCGAGGCCGGATAGCCGTGGTTGTACTCCGGGGTCACCACGACGAACCCGTCCGCCGCGCCGATCCGCCGCGCGAACGCCTGGACGTCCGGTGACGGGTACACCCCCGTCACCACCGGGACGGCCTGCTGCACGGTGGGCAACGGCACCTCCGCCAGGTCGATCACGTCGACCGAGACGTCCCCGCGTTGCCGGACGTGTCCGAGGACCCATTCGGCCACGGTCGTGCCGAACCTGCCCTCTCTGGTGCTGCCGATGATCAAAGCCAGGTGCAGTGGTCGTTCTGCGGTCACCGGTCTCCCCTTGGGCGATATCGCTGTAGCCACTCGGCTACCCGCTGCGACCACGCTAATACGTGAACATTGGTTCAGGTCAAGCCTTTGCGGCAGGCTTCATCGATCACCGCTCACGCAGCTGCCAAGGGTGTTCTCACCTGCGAAGACTCGTGCGGTCACGCCCAGGTCGGTCTCGTCAGATCGTCGACCTGCGGCGTCCGTCGATCACCTGCTGGGCGACGTCGGACAGCAACTGGTGGGAGTTGCGGGCGTGTGTCCGCAACAACGAGAGCGCGTCCGCGAGGTCGACCTGCAGGCGCACGGTCAGGATGCCCGTCGCCTGCTGGATCGTGACGCCGCTGTCGAGCGCGTTCTGCACCTGTTCGGCGATCATCTCGCTCTGCCACAGCGCGCGGACGTGGAGGATGCCGATCGCCGCGACGTTCGCGAACGACTGCGCCAGCGCGGTGACGTCCGCCGGCGGGGGTCCCGGTGACGTCCGGAACAGGTTGAGCGCGCCGATCACCTGGTCACGCAACCGCATCGGCACGGCGTCGATCGCGGCGAACCCCTGCGCGCGAGCCGCCATCGCGAACCGGGGCCAGCGTTGCGGTGCCGCACCGAGGTCGTCACATCCCACCGGTGCACCGGTGTCGAAGCAGTCCAGGCACGGACCTTCGTCCTCCTGCAACTGGAACAACTCCAGCAGCCGCGCCTTCTCGGTGGAGGCCGCCACCAGGTTCAGCACGCCCTGCTGGTCGGCCAGCAGGATTCCGGCGGCATCCACGTCCAGCAGTTCGACACACCGTTCGGTCAGGGTGTGCAGGAAGTCGATGGTGTCGAACCCGAGCACGAGCGTGTCCGCCAGCTCGACGAAGGTCTGCGCCACCCGGTGGTCCACAACACGCCCCAATTCGCAGGTTCTCGCGTCGGCGTCATCGCCGGGGACTGGGGCGAGCGCACTCGCGATCCATGCTTCCACGTCGTGCCCGAGCACGATTGAGCCATCCGAGTGCCAAGCCGGCACGTCGTGCCGCACGCCTGAACCCGTTCGGAGGACGCGTGCCCACCGGAGGTCGTAGTGCGTCAGCCGGGCGTGCCCGGATCGCCCCATGCCGTTACGTCGACCGTGCCGGCGATGACCGACTCGGCGACCTTGCTGAGGTTCTGGTTGTGGCTGCGGGAGTAACGCCGGAGTGTCTCGAACGCCCGGCCCATCCCGATCTGCAGGCGCTCGGCGAGCACACCTTTGGCCTGTTCGACGAGCACTCTGCTCTGCAACGCGCCTTGCAGCTGCTCGGCGAGCAGCTCCTGCTGGTTGAGGAGCTTCGCCTGCAGCAGACCGATCGTGGCCACGTCCGCCATCGCCTGCGCCACCCTGACGGTCGAACTGCTCAGCGCGCCCGGCGCGGCGGTGAACAGGTTCAGCGCGCCGATGGTCTGTTCCCGCAGCCGCATGGGCAGGGCGTGCACCGCGCGGAACCCGGCCTCCGCGGCGACCGCGGAGAACTCCGGCCAGCGCTGCGGAGGCTCCGTGAAGTCGGCCACGGTCACGGGTGCGCCCGTCAGGTAGCACTCCATGCACGGACCCTGACGGTGCTGGAGCTCGAACAGCTCCACCAGCCTGGTGCGCTCGCTGGAGGCTCCGACCACGTGCAGTTCGCTGTGGTGGTCGGCGAGAAGAATGCCCGCGGCGTCGACCTCCAGGGTGTCGACGCAACGGTCTGCCAGGAGGTGCATGAACTCGACCGAGTCGAAGTCAGCGACCAGGGTGTCGGCAAGCTGCACGAACGTCTCGGCCATATTCTCCACTGACATGGTGCCACCTCTGTTGGTCGGTCGCCGGGCGATCACGCGGGATCAGGCCGTGCTTCCGGGGTTAGTCGCAGACGCCGGGCCACCACGTCGCGCGCGACGTCGATCACCGGCCTTTCCTCAGCGAACGCGTGCGCCCTCAGCCGCACCAGAGCCTCCTCCACGCTGACTCCCAGCTGCACGGACAGCATTCCGGTGGCCTGGTGGACCTCGGCGCGGCGCAGCGGCATGTCGGCCAGCAGCGCGGTGTTCTCGACCTGAACGCTCATGAGCTCGTCCAGCAGCAACGACAGGATGACGTCGGCAAGGACCTGGATGTCCGACATCTGCTCGTGGGTCATCGAGCTCGGGTACGTGCGGTGCAGGACGAGAAGACCCATCCGGATGGCCCCGCTGCGCAGCGGGAACGCGAACACCGCTCGCGCGCCGATCTCGAGTGCCGCTGGCACGAACAGCGGCCACCGCCGGCGGTTGTGCCCGGTGTCCAGGTCGCCGGCCAGCACCGGCAGACCTGTGCGGAACGCGTCCGCGCAAGGACCCTCGCCCAGCGTGAACCGCAGTTCCTCGAGCCGGGTGCCCACCTCGTCCGTGGCGTACCGGGACTCACCGCGATCCGGGCCGCTCATCAGCGTGAGCTGAACGCCGCTCACCTCGGCCAGGCGGACACCGGCGTCGCAGGCCGACTCGCTGGACACCTTGGCACCGCGGGCCGCCGAATCGGCGGCGAGGTACCCCAGTACCTTGGCCAGCCGCTCACCGCTCACCGCTCAGCCTCCCGTGATCCGGAGCATCCCGTGTTGTGACTTCCACCGGAGAGCCCACCCTAATCGTTCGGGACCGCGTTTCGACGGGGGCCACGTCGCTCGGCGAGCTCCTTGCGCAGAACTTCAAGAGCCTGGTGCTGGGCCAGGCGTACGACAGGGGGCGTGGAGCCCAGCACGGCCGCGGTCTGTTCGGCGGAGAGCCCGTACACCAGTCGCAGCCGCAGCACCTGCTGTTGCGGGCCGGGCAGCAGCCCCAGCAGCCGGGCGGCCTGTCTGCCGTTCACGGCAGCCCCCCGGCCGGTGGAGCGGGCATGGCGCTGACCCGCGCCGCCAACTCCCGCGCCCCGCCGTGGGAGCCGTGCCGGCGGGCGTGCGCGGCGAGCGGACGGATGCGGTCCCGCACGCGAGCCGAGCCGAGGGTGCCGGCCGACACGAGTGCCTGGAACCCGATGTCCACGCCCTGGTCGACGTCGCCTTCGACCAGGTGGTTGGTCGACAGCAGGATGAGGCTGAACGCGCGGCTGCGGGCCATGTCGTCGCCGTAGCCGTCGATCGCTTCGACAAGCAGTGGAACGGCGGTCCGGGCGTGCTGCCGGTCCACGGTCCGGGCCAGATCGGTGTGGACGGCGCCGGTGAGCGCCGACAGGTCCGCCGCGGTGAAGAACCTCGCCCAGTCGGGCACCCGCGTGTGGTCCGCGTCAGCGAACTGGCCCCGGCCGCGGTCGAGCTGTGTCCGGGCGCCGTCCCACGAGCCCTTCTTGGCCCAGGTCCACGCCGAGTTCATCGACAGGATGCTCCCGCCGATCTCGTCGCCCGACTGCTTCGCCGCGAGCTGTCCGAGCTGGAAGTACGCCGACGCCTCGTCGAGGCTCTCCTGGTGCAGGCACACACGGCCCAGCCGGTAGCACACGTTCGCCGTCAGCCCGGCGTGACGGCCGAGCCCCGCCAGCACCAGGGCGTGGCAGAAACGCGTCCGGGCCCTGTTCGCGAATCCGGCGTCGAAGTACGCCCAGCCGGCGACGTTGTGCAGGTCGGCCAGAGCCACGTACAGCTGCCGCCGCACCTTCCCGGACGCGGACGCGGTGAGCATCTGGTCACCCGCGCGGATCAGAGCGTCGAGGGCGGTCAGGCAGAACTCGCCGCCGTGCCGGTAGTCCGTCGCACGCAACGCTTGTGTGCCCGCCTCCAGCCCGGTGACCTCGGAGGCCCCGATCGATCGAGGGGACCGCTGATCGACCGGAAGACCATCGGGCATGGCCATGGCGGCACTCCTGACACCAGGACGGGAGAAGCGGGCGCCGCCGAGGTCCGGAGCGGTGGACGAGTCACCTGGGCTGAACCAGGTGCGAAGCCGATGATAGACCGGCTTCAGGTGGCCGTACGGATCGAGTTTCCGGCCGGTCCGGGGGCAGGGGTCAGTCGCGCCAGTCCGGGTCGGCGCGGTTGTCGGCCGCCGCGTCGACGTTTCCCCTCACCCGCGCCGCCTCCTGCGTGCATTCCACCGCGGTGTGCCTGGCGGAGTAGGTCTCCAGCCCGTCGCCCAGGCCCCCGGCACCCTGCGCCCAGGCAACGCCGACGGCCTCGTGGAGACCGGCGCGCAGGTGTACCCAGTCGGCGATCCGGCGCGCGGCGGCGGCGCGCTGGGCGGGGCCGCGTGCGGAGGGTCTCATGACTTCCACCATGCTCCAGGTCGGTGGGAAAAGCGAGGTAAGACAAGAAAGAGGTTGAGTCAAGAAGGACAGCGCGCGGGACTGAACCGCGGCTGTGCGGGTAGGTCCTCGTAGCGCGGGCGAGGAGTGGACCCGCTGACGAGGGAGCCCGTGTGAGCGAATCGGAACTGCGGCGCACGGCCGCGGAGGCGTTCGGCTGGACCGAGCTGCGCGCCGAGCAGCTGGCCGGCATGCAGCACCTGCTGAGGGGGCGGGACACGGTGGTCGTCATGCCCACCGGCGCCGGGAAGTCCGCCATCTACCAGGTCACGGCGATGCTGCTGGACGGACCGACGGTGGTGGTGTCGCCCCTGATCGCACTGCAACGCGACCAGGTGGCCGGCCTGCGCGCGAACGACGCGCCGCCCGCGGCCGCGGTGAACTCGGCACAACCGGCGCAGGACAACGAGGCTTCGTGGCAGTCCTTCACCGACGCGGACGCGGAGTACCTCTTCCTGTCTCCCGAGCAGCTGGCCAAGGAGGAGGCGCTGGACCGCCTGGAGCGGGCCAAGCCCTCGTTGTTCGTCGTGGACGAGGCCCACTGCGTGTCCGCGTGGGGCCACGACTTCAGGCCCGACTACCTGAGGCTTCGCCACGTGGTCGAACGGCTCGGTCACCCGCCGGTGCTGGCGCTGACCGCCACGGCGAGCGGGCCGGTCAGGACCGACATCGCCGAGCACCTGGGCATGCGGGATCCGGCGGTGATCGTCGCCGGCTTCGACCGGCCGAACCTGCACCTGGCCGCGCGGTTCTGCGCCGACGAGGCCACGCGCACGGACGCGGTGATCGACTGGGTGGCACAGCGGCAGGGGTCCGGACTGGTGTACGTGCCCACGCGCAAGGACGCCGAGCGGTACGCGGACGCACTCGCCGGCCGGGGTGTGTCCGCGGCGGCCTTCCACGCCGGGATGAGGGCGGCCGACCGGCGCCGCGTGCAGGACGAGTTCATGTCCGGCGGCATCGACGTCGTGGCGGCCACGTCGGCGTTCGGGATGGGCATCGACAAGCCGGACGTGCGGTTCGTGGCGCACGCCGCGATGCCCGGTTCGCTGGACGCCTACTACCAGGAGATCGGTCGCGCGGGCCGCGACGGTGCCGCGGCCGAGGTGATGTTGTTCCACCGGGCGGAAGACCGCGGCCTGCACCGGTTCCTCACCGGCGGCGGGCTGGACCGCGCCGGGGTGCGGCAGGTCGCCGCGGCGGTGCGCCGCCGCCGTTCGGGAGTGAGGATCGGCGAACTGGCCGAGAGTCTCGGGCTGTCCCGCCGCAAGGTCACGAACCTGGTGAACCTCCTGGAGGGCGCCGCGGTCGTGCGCACCGCCGAGGACAGGGTCCGGTACGTCGCGGACGCTCCCTCGCCCGCTCGGGCCGTCAGCGCGGTGGAGCAGGACGTCGAGCGGCGGCGGAGACGGGACCGCTCCAGGATCGAGGTGGCACACGGTTACGCGGAGGCGCGCTCGTGCCGCAGGCGGTTCCTGCTCGGGTACTTCGGAGAGCGGCTCGACGAGCCGTGCGGGAACTGCGACGCCTGCGACGAGGGCCTGCCGGCCGAGGCCGCGGAACAGGCTGGACACCCGCCGAACACCGTTGTGCGCCATGAGAAGTGGGGCCGCGGCACGGTCGTGCACGCCGAAACGGACCGGCTCGTCGTGTTGTTCGACGACGTCGGCTACAAGACGCTGTCGCTCGCCGCGGTGCGGGACAACGGCGCGCTCGTGCCGTTGTGACGATCGACGCGCACACGCGGAGCGGCCGGGGGTTTGACGGCACCGGTGGTGGCAACACCTCCGCCATGCCGATCGCCGAATCCTTCAAGAGCGTCCAGGGCGCCTACGCCGCTGACGAACGTCGCCCGCTGCTCGGATACCTGGCCTCGCTGGGCGCGTTCGGCGCGCTGGCGGGCATCGCCACCGCCGTCGGCCGGCACAAGGGGACACGACTCCCCGAGCGGTTCACGGCAGGTGACACCGTGCTGCTCGCGGTGGCCACCCACAAGGCGAGCAGGCTGATCACCAAGTCCTCCATCACCAGCGTGCTGCGGGCACCGTTCACCCGGTACGAGGAGCCTGCCGGTGCCGCCGAGGTCAACGAGAGCGTGCGCGGTCACGGCGTGCGCCACGCCGCGGGTGAACTCATGACCTGTCCGTTCTGCTCGGGCGTGTGGATCGCGAGCGCCCTCACCGCGGGCCTGGTGCTCGCGCCGAGGGCCACCCGGCTGGTCGCGACCGCGCTGTCGGCCGTCGCGGCGTCGGACTGGTTGCACATCGCCTACGACGCCGCCAAATAGCGCGCGATCGGTCTGCCCGCACGAGGACCGGGTCCCGGACCACTGCCGCGCCGTCCGGTTCGTGTCCACAGTGGATGGACCGGTCCGCGCCTCGCGGCGGCTCCTGCCTGCCCGGTTTCCCGCCCGCGAAGTGCGCGGAGGTGGCAGCGGTTCGTATCCTGGTGCTTCAAACAGCGTCGGTGCGAGGGGCCGAGAGTGGACGGGCAACGTCGAGACCGGCTCGAGCGGATGATCGCGGAACGCACCACGGGTTCCGAGTGGCCGCTGGCGCTGTGCGCGGTGTGCGTGCAGGTCCTGCCCGGCGTGGACGCCGCGGCGCTGGTCCTGCGGGGCGACGGGCGGGCGCAGGAGATGGTCAGCGCCAGCGACGCGTGGGCGGCGTCGATCGAGGAGCTCCAGTACACCCTCGGCGAGGGGCCCGCGGTGGAGGCCTTTCGCGGCGGCGGCCCGGTGCTGGTCCGGGACGTGACCACCGAGGAGGACAGGTGGCCCGGATTCGCCGACGCGGCCGCGGAGCAGGGCCTCGCCGCGATGTTCGCGTTTCCCCTCCAGGTCGGCGGCATCCGGCTCGGCACCCTGAACCTGTACCGGCGCCGTCCCGGCGGGTTGTCCGCGGAGGCGGTGACGGACGCGGCCCTGCTGGCCGATCTCGCGACGCTCGCGTTGCTGGAGAACGAGCTCGCGAACGACGAGGACAAGCTGCGGATGGAAGTGTCCTATCAGGACGTGCACATGGCGACCGGTGTGCTGGCGGCGAAGCTGCGCATCAGCCTCGAGGACGCCTTCGCCCGGTTGCGGGCGCACGCGTTCGCCGAGCGGCGATCGGTGCTGGAGGTCTCGCGCGACGTCCTCGACCAGCGGATTTCCCTCGAACGGCTGGCGGACTGAACGGTGTCGTACGACGACGGGTCGTATGCTGTGACCGTGTCCGATGTTCGAGATGAGGTTGTTCCCGCGCTGAGCGAGATCACCGCGAGCCTGATCGACCATCACGACCCGGACACCGTGCTGCGCCTGGTGACCGCCGCGTGCACGAGGTTGCTCGGCGCCTCCGCCACCGGCGTGATGCTGAGCGACCCGCGGGGCGGCATCAGCGTCGTGTCCGCCTCCGACGAGCGGTCGCGGTTCGTGGAACTCCTGCAGGCCCAGGTCGACGAAGGCCCCTGCGTCGACTGCATCAGGGACGGCGTGGCCGTGACCGCCGCCGACCTCACGACGGACGACCGGTGGCCCGCGTTCCGGCCGTCCGCGCTCGACGCCGGTTACCGCGCGGTGCACGCCGTTCCCATGCGGCTGGACCGGCAGGTGGCCGGGGGACTGAACCTGCTCTACCTCGAACCCGCCACCCTGGAACCCTGGCAGCAGCGACTGGGCCAGGTGCTCGCCGACCTGGCGGTCCTGGGACTGTCGCAGGAAACCGGCCCGGCGCGCGTCCACCGGCTCACCGAGCGCACGCTGACGACGCTGAACGACCGCGTGCAACTCGCGCACGCCGTCGGCCTGGTTGCGGGCACCCTCGACGTCGGTGTCGACGTCGCGCGGACCCTGATCCTCGACCACGCCCGCGAGCACGGCAGCTCGGTGCGCGACGTCGCCAGGGCCCTCACCAACGGCGAGGTCGATCCCGCCGCGGTGGCCGCACCACTAGCCGCAGGGGAGATCGGCCCAGACGGTCTTCCCGATCGGGTGCGACACGACGCCCCACTGCTCGGCGAGCTTGTTCACGATGATCAGGCCTCGTCCCCGCGTGTCGTTGAGCCTGGAGCGGCCCAGGGTGGGCAGGTCCGGTGAGGCGTCGTCCACCTCGATGCGGAGACGACCGGAGGCCTCGATGCGCCGGAGGCGGAGCTGACGGGGATGCCGCCCGTGGTCGTAGGCGTTGCTGACCAGCTCGGTCACGGCCAGCTGCACGTCCTCGAGCAGGTCCTGTGACAGGTGGCTGAACGCGCCGGAGATCCAGCGGCGCATCGCAGACAGCGAGGGTGTGTGCTCGTGCAGCTCCAGGGAGAGGGTCGTCGGTGCGGAGGGAGGTTCGTCGCTCGCGGCCATGGCCGAACCGGTCCACTTCTGTGAAGACGTTCGAAGTGCTCCGATACCCGGCTGCACGGCGCCGCAAACCGCGAAACCCGATCAGGTCGTCGGCACGTCAGCCGCGGGCGACCTCGTCGAGCACGTTCTTGGCGACGTCGCGCAGCTTGATGTTCTGGTGCTGGGAACGTTCCACGAGCAGCGCGAAGGCCTCGTCGGCGGAGCAGGTGTGCACGGCCATCAGCACGCCCTTGGCCTGGTCGATCACGGCGCGCGAGCCGAGCGCGAGTTCGAGGTGCTCGATGCGGTCGCGGGAGCGCTGCCACCGCTCGGCGTTGCCGATCGTGGCGGTCGCCGCGACCGTGAACAGGCGCATGAGTCCCTCGTCGAACGGGTCGAAGGCCGTCGCGGCACGGCTGTAGACGTTGAGCGAGCCGATGTGCCGTTCCAGCCCGTCGCCCGCGGCCGCCAGCACGACGGGCACGGACAGGTAGGCGCGGACACCGTGCGCGGCCGCCGCGGCTTCGAACTCCGGCCACTCGTCGAGGTGCTCGCCGACCACCGCGCGCACGGCCCGCAACGAGCGGGCGGCCTCCAGGCACGGTCCGCGGTCGGCGCCGTACTGCTGTTCGTCGAGTTCGACGAGCCGGTCGTCCGTGGCGGCCGCCGTGCGCGGTCTCTCGGTGGTCACCACCGAGAGGGTCACGGCGTCGGCGTCGGGTATCGCCCTGGCCGCGGTCTCCGCCAGCCGTTGCAACGAGTCGCCGAGCGTTTCCTCGCCCGTGAACGCGTCGCGCAGCAACCCCAGCGCTTCGGTCGTCTCGTCCAGGCGCACGAGTGGATCAGGACGATCACTGGCCGTCATACCCCGTACCCTCGTTTGCTGGAGATCAGGGCGCCGGCTGCTTGACGCGAAGTTCGGTGATCATACTGCCGTCGACGAGCCGTCCGGCGACGCACCGCGTCCGGTTCAAAAGCTTGCTCAAGGCGAACCACTGGCAAGATGAGCGCTGTGGACGTGACGACCAGGAACAACGTGACCGTGATCGGGCGTCACGACGGTCCGGCGGTGGTGCTCGCGCACGGTTTCGGTTGCGACCAGAACCTGTGGCGGCTGGTCGTGCCGGCGCTGGCCGAGCGGTTCCGGGTGGTGTTGTTCGACCACGTCGGCTCGGGCAGGTCGGACGCCTCGGTGTGGTCGGCCGAGAAGTACTCGACGCTGGACGGCTACGCCGAGGACGTGCTGGAGATCTGCTCCGCGCTGGACCTGCGCGACGTCGTGCTGGTCGGCCACTCGGTGTCGGCGATGATCGCGGTGCTGGCGGCGAACCGCGAGCCGGACCGGTTCGCGAAGCTGGTGCTGCTGACGCCTTCCCCGTGCTACGTCGACGACGGGGACTACCGGGGCGGGTTCAGCCGGGACGACATCGACGAGCTGCTGGAGTCGCTCGACTCGAACTACCTCGGCTGGTCGGCGACGATGGCGCCGGTGATCATGGGCAACCCGGACCGTCCTGAGCTCGGCGGCGAGCTGACCGACAGCTTCTGCCGCACCGACCCGGCGATCGCCAGGGTGTTCGCCAGGGCGACGTTCCTCTCCGACAACCGCACCGACCTGCCGAAGGTCGCGCTGCCGACGCTAGTGATCCAGACCGCGCAGGACGCCATCGCCTCGCAGGAGGTCGGCCGGTTCGTCCACGAGCAGATCTCCGGCAGCGAGCTGGTGACGCTGGACGCGACCGGGCACTGCCCGCAGCTGAGCGCTCCCGAGGCCACGGCCGCGGCGATCCTCGGGTTCGCGGGTGCGCGGTGATGTGCCAGGCGGACGACGCCGGTGGTGGCGGAGGCCACGACGAGGACGGCGTCGGCGCGAGGTTCTCGGCGTTGCTGGAGGACAGCGCCGAGGACCTGTACGAGAACGCTCCGTGCGGTTATCTCTCCACGTTGATGGACGGCACGATCGCCAAGATCAACGGGACCCTGCTCGGCTGGCTGGGGATCGAGCGCGACGAGCTGGTCGGCCGGTGGCGCTTCAGCGACCTGCTGACCGTGGGCGGCCGGATGTACTACGAGACCCACATCGGTCCGATGCTGTCGATGCACGGCGAAGCCGGCGGTCTGGCGCTGGAGCTGAAGGCCGCGGACGGGACGCGGCTGCCGGTGCTGGTGACGTCGAGGGTGAAGAAGGGCGACGACGGCTCCGCGCAGCTGATCCGCACCACCATCTTCGACGCGCGCGACCGCCGCGCGTACGAACGCGAGCTGTTGCGGGCGCGCCAGGAGTCCGAGGCCGAACGCGACAGGGCGCGGCAGCTCGCCTCGACCCTGCAGCGGACCCTCCTGCCGCCCTCGCTGATGACGGTGCCGGGGATGGAGGTGGCCGCCTACTACCACCCGGCCTCGATCGACGAGGTCGGCGGCGACTTCTACGACCTCTTCCCGCTCACCGGCGACAGCTGGGGGTTCTTCCTCGGCGACGTGTCCGGGAAGGGCGCCGAGGCGGCCGTGGTGACGTCGCTGGCCCGCTACACCCTGCGCTCCGCCGCGGTCTACAACCCCGAACCGGTCAAGGTCCTGGACAACCTGAACACCGTGCTGCAGCAGCAGTACCTTGGCGGGGACGTCCGGTTCTGCACGGTCGTCTACGGATGCCTCGTCCCCGACGACACGGGCTGCGCCATCACCCTGGTCAGCGGCGGGCACCCGCCGGCGATCGTGGTGCGCGCGGATGGCACGACGCAGTTCCTGCACACCCACGGCGGCATGCTCGTCGGCGCACTTCCCGAAGCGAAGTTCACCGAGGTCACCGCACACCTCGGCCCGGGCGACACCCTGCTGCTCTACAGCGACGGCCTCACCGAGGCCCGCCCGATCGACGGCAGCAGGGAGCGCTACAGCGAAGAGGAACTGCTCGACCACCTCGCGGCATCGGCGGCGACCGGCGCGTCCGAGGTCATCGGTGCGCTGACCGAGCTGCTCACCGGTTTCGGTGACGGCGTGGAGGACGACACGGCTCTGCTCGCCCTGAGCATCCCCCTACCCCGGAACGGGGACTCGTGAGCACCAGGTTCAGCACCACGACCAGAGCCACTCCGACCGGGCTGGTTCTCGCTCTCGTAGGAGAGCTCGACTCGTCCACCGCCCCCAAGGCACAGGAAGCCATCCGGCAGCTCACCCTGCGCACCGGTGATCAGCTGGTCGTCGACCTGTCCGGACTGGAGTTCTGCGACTCCAGCGGAATCGCCGCCCTCATCGCGGCACGGTCACTCGCCGGCAGGGCCGGCGCGACGATCGCGCTGGCGGCCGTGCCACGCCACCTGAGCAAGGTGCTCGGGCTGCTCGGCCTCGCCGATCTGTTCGGCACCCACCCGACCGCGGAGCACGCCCAGGAACCCGCGACCGAACACTGACCCCGTCAGGGCGTGGCAGGGCAGGGCACGACGGCCCACACGCACTTGCCCATCGCACGCCGGGCGACGCCCCACTGCTTGGACAGCTTGTCCACCATGACCAAGCCGCGGCCGCGCACCGAACCGGGCGAGGACGGCTGCAACTGGGGCAGCGTCGGCGAAGCGTCCTCGGTGACGATGCTGACGGTGCAGGGCTTGGTCGACTTGCGCAGCTTGAGGCGTGCCGGGAACCGGGCGTGGTCGTACACGTTGGACACCAGTTCCGTGATCACCAGGAGGACGTCGAGCAGGTCGTCCTCGTGCAGGTTCCCCAGGACCGACTCCGCCCAGCGCCGGACCTTTCCGGTGTCGGGGCCCGTGTCGGTGAGCTCCAGCGTGAGCCACGCATCAGCAGGACCTCCGTTGGCCAAGACATGGCTCCGTTCTGCCGGCATCACCTGGACGGGGTACCTCGCCCGCACCGATCAAAACTCCCGTGAGACGACGGTGCGTCACAGCGCCGGTGCTGCGAGCGAGCCGATCGTCTTCGTGTAGCGACCTCGGCGATTCTCACTGACCATGACTAGGAGTCCGGACGGAGGAGGGCTGCCAGGTGGAAAGCGCTGCACCAGCGGGCCGGCCGCTCGACCTCGTCCGGCCCATGCTCGCCACCCCGGGCAGCGTGCCGCAGGACGAGGGCTGGGCCGTCGAGTTCAAATGGGACGGCTACCGGGGCGTCGCGCACTGCCAGGGCGGCAGCGTCCAGCTGATCAGCCGCAACGACCTCGACTTCATGCAGCGCTTCCCGGAGCTGGAGGTCCTGCCCGGCCTGCTGCACCACCGGACCGCCGTGCTCGACGGCGAGATAGTGGCCCTGGACCAGGAAGGACGGCCGAACTTCGGCCTGCTCCAGCAGCGCAACAAGCTCGTCCCCGGTGTGCGGGAGCTTCGTCCGAGCCGGCCGCGCATCGCCTACTTCGTCTTCGACCTGCTGCACCTGGACGGGCGGTCGTTGCTGTCGGCGCCGTACGACGTGCGGCGGGCGATGCTCGCCGACCTGGGCCTGCCCGGCGATCACGCGGTGCAGGTGCCTCCGACGTTCATGAGCACCGACCCGGCGGACGTCCTCCACGTGGCGAGCCAGTACGGGTTCGAGGGGATCGTCTCGAAGCGCGTCAAGTCCCGGTACGAACCGGGCCGCCGGTCACCCGCGTGGGTGAAAACGCCGTTCCGGTACACCCAGGAGGTCGTGATCGGCGGATGGCGCGTCGGGCAGGGCAACCGCGCGGGCAGGCTCGGATCCCTCCTGCTCGGCGCCCACGACGGCCAGGGCGCCCTGGTGTACGTCGGCCACGTCGGCACGGGCTTCAGCCAGACCGTGCTCGCCGATCTGCAGCGAGAGCTGGAGAAGCGGGAGCGGCCCACCAGTCCGTTCGCCGTCGAGGTGCCGCGCGAGCACGCCCGCGACGCCCGCTGGGTCGAGCCGGAACTGGTGGGTGAGGTCGAGTATCGACAGTGGACATCGGACGGTCGGTTGCGGCATCCGGCCTGGCGCGGAATGCGTCCTGACCGAGATCCGTCCGGCGTGAGGCTTCCTCCGCCGGGGTGAAGGTGGCGGACGGGCTGCCGGCTCAGGCGGCGCCCGCGCACGCCGTCCAGACATACGCGGACCCGCTCGACACGACGGGCTTGTCGTGTCGAGCGGGTCCGCTCGCATGGCCGGCACGCCGGCGTCGGCCCGGTCACCACGCAGGTGCCGTGGCCCGCGGGCGCCCTTCCCCGGCCGGCCGTCAGCGAGGAGGCGGCGGGGACGAGGAGCCGGGAGCGGGCGACGGCGGCGCCGTGGCCGGGGGAGAAACCGCTGCCTCCGCCGGGGGCGCCGTCGTGACAGGGGGAGGAGGCCCGCTGCTCACGGAAAGTGTCACCGGCGTGCCCCGGAACGCGACGCCCTGCGGTGACTGCGCGACGACGGCGCCGGGCGGCCGTGGCGAGCTGACGGACACGGTCGTCACCTGGTAGCCGGCGTCGCGCAGCATGGCCGACGCCTTGCCGACGTCCGATCCGACGACGTCGGGGACCTTCATCTGCGCGTCACCGCGCAGGAAGCGTTCCTCGACCTGCGGCAGGGGCTTCTCCGGCAGGTCGGCGTGCACCTTCGTCATCGTGTCGAACCAGGTCGCCGCGGGCACGGTGCCGCCGTAGATGTTGCCCTCGGGGCACAACCGCGGCGGTCCCGAGCCGACGCAGATGCCCTTCGGCGAGGTGCTGTCGTTGAACACCTGGACGGCGGCGGCGTAGTCGGGCGTGGCTCCCATGTACGCCGCGGACTTGTACTCCTCGGTCGTCCCGGTCTTGCCCATCATCGGACGCTTCCAGTCCACCTTGCGCGCTGCCAGTGCCGCGGTGCCCATGCCTTTGCTGTCCTCGCTGAGACCGACGGCGAGCGCGTTCGCGAGGGGTTCGGGCACCGCCTGCTCGCACGGAGGTCGTTTCAGTTCAACGGGTTTGCCGTCCCGGTCGAGGACCCGCCGGATCGGGGTGGGTTTGCACCACGTGCCCCCGCTCATGATCGTGGCGGCCACGTTCGCGAGTTCGAGAGTGCTCGACGGCGCGGGACCCAGGGTGAAGGAGGCGTTGCCGTTGCCCGCGTAGAACTGCGCCTGGCTCACCCGCAGGTCCTTGGGGCCGTTCGGATCCGGCAGCACTCCGGCGATGTTCGTGGACATCGTCTTGCGCATGCCGAGCCGGGACGCCATGTCCACCACCGCTTCGAGGCCCGTCTTCTCCTCCAGGATCACGAACGCCGTGTTGGGGGAAGTCGCAAGCGCTTGCCGCAGCGGCATCTGCGGCGGGTAGCGGTCGTTGTGGTTCGAGAGGCAGTACCAGTAGGTGTTCGGTTCACCCGTGGCGGGACAGGAGGCGGCTCCGCCCTTGAACACCTTCGAGGTGTAGGAGTTGGGGGAGGCGATCACCGTGTCGATGCCGATCCCCTTCTCCAGGGCGGCTGCGGCGGTGAACACCTTGTACACCGAGCCCGTGCCGAACTTGTTCTCCACACCGCTCGGCAGGTCGAACTGAGTCTGGAACTCCTCCTTCTTCAGGCCGTAGTCGCGGTTGGCCACCAGCGCCACGACCTCGTGCGCGTCCTTTCCCGGTCGCACGACGGCCATGGTGTTCGCCACGCCGGGGGTGTTCTTCGGCGCCTGCGCCTCGACCGCCTGCTTCGCGTGCTCGGTGATCTTCGGGTCCAGCGTCGTCTCCACCCGGTAGCCGCCGATCTTCAGCTCCTCCAGGTTGAAGCCGGACTCGGTCAGGTACTCCACCAGGAACGAGCAGAAGAACCCGTACGACGGTCCTGCGCCGACACATCCGGTCTGCAAGGGACGAACGGGCTCCTGCAGCCCGAGCGGGGCGCTCTTGTGCCGGTCCGCATCCTCTTCGGACAGCTTCCCGTCGGTCAGCATCGCGTCGATCACGAGGTTCCTGCGTTCCACCGCCTTGTCCGGACGTGCTTCCGGGTCCAGCGCGGTCGGGCTGTTCACCATGCCCGCGAGCGTCGCGGCCTGGGGGATGGTCAGCTTGTCCGGTGTGGTGTCGAAGTAGGCCTGCGCGGCGGCGGCGACACCGAAGATCGTCGAGCCGAACGGCACGAGGTCGAGGTACCGCGCGAGGATCTCGTCCTTGCTCAGCGCCGTCTCGATGCCCACCGCGATGCGCGCCTCCCGCAGCTTGCGGGTGATGCTCTGTTCCTGGGCCGCGCTCTGCGCGTTCTTGTCCGTGCGGGCCAGCACGTGCACCAGATAGTTCTTCACGTACTGCTGGGTCAGCGTGGACGCTCCCTGCTCGACCGACCCGCTCGCGTTGTTGCGGGCCGCGGCACGCAGGCTGGCCAGCCAGTCGACGCCGTGGTGGTCGTAGAAGCGGCGGTCCTCGATTGCGAGCAACGCGTCCTTCATGTGCGGGGAGATCTTGTCCGGCGGCGTGCGCACCCGGTACTGGTCGTACAGATGCGCGATCGCCGTCCCGTCCTTGTCCGTCACCGTCGTCATCAGCGGCGGGTCGGAGTTCAGCATCTGGGCCAATGTGGACTGCACCTGGTCGCTGAGCTTGTTGGACAACGCTCCCAGCGTCGCGGTGGCGGGGAACAGGAGGCCGGCGACCAGCGCGCCGGCGAGCAGGCAGAGACCGGCGAGCTTGCCGGCACAGAGCGCGATTTTCTTGCGATCCACGGCGAGACTCCCCTCACGGAATGCGGCTTTCGACGGTTACCCGGCAAATCGCTGATCAGGCGCCCACATCGAATGAACCCCAGACCGGGAATTCGTCACCCAGCGTGCCGGAACACGGTTTCGCTCACCCTCTCGTGCCAACAAATGCGTGTCCGGTTTTTCCGTTCCTGGCACGGGTAGCTGGCCATCAGGAACATTCACGCAAGGGGAGGAAACCAATGCCGTCGCAACCAAGTGCACGCTCTCGTGTTGTTCGCACCGCTGCGATCGCGTTGGTCGCGAGCATGCTGAGTCCCGTGCACGTCCACGCGTCCGAAGGCTCGGACGACCACTCGGCCGGCTCGCAGATCGCGAAGCACGAAGGCACCGGCGAAATGCTCATGACACCACCGGATCTCGGCGTCGGCAACGTGGGCCGGGTGGACGGCATCGACGTCAGCAGCCACCAGGGCGACGTCGACTGGGGACACTGGTGGCGCGCGGGCAAGCGGTTCGTCTACATCAAGGCGACCGAGGGCACCGGCTACCGCAACCCCAAGTTCACCCAGCAGTACAACGGTTCCGCGGCCGTCGGCATGATCCGGGGCTCGTACCACTTCGCGCTGCCGAACCGTTCCGACGGCGCGACGCAGGCGCGGTTCTTCGTGCAGAACGGCGGCGGCTGGTCGCGGGACGGGCGAACGCTGCCCGGAACGCTCGACATCGAGTACAACCCGTACGGCGGCGACACCTGCTACGGCCTGAGCCACGCCGCGATGGTGAACTGGATCCGCAGCTTCAGCGACACCTACCACGCACTGACCAAACGGTGGCCGGTGATCTACACGTCCACGCAGTGGTGGGACAAGTGCACGGGACGCAGCGGCGACTTCAGCTCCACCAACCCGTTGTGGCTCGCCAGGTACGCGGCGTCGGTCGGCCCCATGCCCTACAAGTGGCCGGTCCACACCATCTGGCAGTACACCTCGTCGCCGATCGACCTGAACGTCTTCAACGGGGGCGCGGACCGGCTCGCCGCCCTGGTGTCGGGATGACCGGTGCGCGCCCCGGTCCGCAGGTCGGAACTCCTCCTGCTCGTCTTCCTCGGCGTGGTGTTCGCGGTGTCGTCGACCGTCGTCGTGGCCTCCGTGACGCACATCGAGAAGATCGGCCTGACCATCGACGGTCTGGAGGACGGCGCGGTGCTGAGCGCGGTGGCCTTGCGTCACGTCCGCATCAGCACGGGTCACCCGGACACCCTGGGCCGGGTGGAGGTTCTCGTGGACGAAACCATGATCGCGACGCGCCGTGACGGAGACCGGCTGACCCTGGAGGGATTCACACCGACCGAGGGAAGCCATGCGCTGACAGCGCGCGTCCGCAGCACCACGCCGTTGATCATGGATGCCGTCGTGGATCACGAGTTCACGGTGGACAACGCCGCGCCGTCCCCGTGAGGTCAGTCCGATGTGGACTCCCGGGTGTGTCACTCGATGCGGTCGACTCCGGCGGACGGCGATGAGTCACGCGGCCGTGCGGGTACCAGTCGACTGACCGATCGGCTGATGCCCAGGAGGACGACATGAAGACCAGGACGACCGCACTGGCCGCGCTGTTCGCCGCGATCCCGGTGGTGCTCGCTCCCACGGCCGCGAACGCGATCGCGTGCTACGGCGACTTCAGCGACACGGTCGGCACGCTGACCAAGATCACGCGCGAGGAGTTCCTGTCCCGTGTCTGCCAGGCACAACTTCAACCTGGAACAGACCGGCGGGACGTTCAGGAGCTCAAGGACGTCGTGCTCCCGAAGGCGGTCTCCGGTCTGGGCAGCATGGAGATGATCTACCGCCAGAGCAGGCCCGCACTCGACGGCGTCGTCGAGAAGTGCTATTCGCCCGAGGACTACTGCAGCCCGGACGCCGTCGGGCGCGCCACCCGGTGCATGAAGGACGAACTGCCGGGCGCCGCCATGAACGCGCTGGGCCCCGAGGCGCTGGCGGCGAGCTGTGAAGGGCTGAAGGCCGCGGCGGCGACCGACCCGCAGGCACTGCGCGAGAGGGCCCGCACCGCGGCCGAGTCCTACATCGGTTTCCTGCGGAGCCGGCAGAACTGAACTGAACGACGTGTAGGCGCGCCGGAGGCCTCCGGCGCGCCTACACGTCGTTGTTCTGCTGATCGCCGACCGCCCGCGCGAGCTCGGCCGCGCGGTGCAGGGCGTCGGCGCACAACGCCATGCGCCCCAACGACTCCACCTCGTCCGACAGATCGTCCGCACCGGTCACGGGTGCCAGCCTCGTGTCCGCGATCGCACGCACGATCGACACCGTCGCCGTGCCCATCCGCTGCGTGAGGGCGGCGATCGCGAGCATCACGTTCTCGGCCTGGCCGAGGCTGATCGGGTCTTGCCGCTCTTTGTCCGGAGATCGTCCGGGGCCGGCGTCCCAGGTGGAGGATGCCGCGCAGAGCGCGTCGACGAACGGTTGCCAGGCCGCGTCCGGCTCGGTAGCGGATTCATGTTCGTTCACGGGGCACCTCCGGTCAGGTCTGCACCGAGTACCCGTGACGATGACGGTCCGTGAGGAATTCACTAGACAGGGTGCTTACTGGTCAGCGATGTCTGGCAGGCCGGTGCACGGGTACTTGCCACTTACCACGAGAACCGCCCACGTTCAGGAAAGGGACACGGACATGGCTATGGACGATCTCCTGAACGAGGGTGCCAGGCACTTCCGCACCCGGTGGCTCGGCTACGACCGGGACCAGGTCGACGAGGAGTACGCCCGGCTGGAGGCGCAGCTCGAACTGGCCTGCACCGACCGCGACGCCGCCCTCGAAACGGCCGAGGACCTCGCCCGTCATCTGGAGGAGGCGCGTTCGGAGCTCGCGGAGTACCGGACGCTGCACGCCGGGCACAGCAAGGACAACGCCGTCTCCGGCTGCATCCGCTATCTGCTGCACGTGGCCAGGCGCAAGGCGGACGAGATCGAAGCCGAGGCCCGCGCTCGCGCTGAGGACGCCGTGCAGCGCGCGGAGGAGGCCGCCGGCCGCCAGGCCACCCTGCTGGACGAGGCCGAGCAGGAGAGCCAGCGCAGGCTGGCCGAGGCGAGCAGGCGTGCCCAGGAGATCGTCGGTGAGGCGTTGGAGCGGTCCCGCGTGGTGCTCGCCGAGCTGGCCGAGCGGCAGCGGCTGCTGGACCAGTGGTACGCCGAGGTCGCCGCCGCGCCGGACATGCCGTCGCCGAGGAGTCCCGAGCCGCCGGCAGCCGAGCCGCTGGCAGCCGCCGAGCCGGCAGCAGCCGAGCCCGCACTGACCGAACCAGCAGCAGCCGAACCAGCAGCAGCCGAGCCTGCACTGGCCGAGCTGGCACCGGCCGAGAAGACGCTCGCCACCGCCGAGACACCGAGCGTGACGCGATGACCGCGCTCGCCAACGAGTCCGTGCGCGTCACGGCGACCTGCGTGCTGGTGGACGTGCGCGACTCGGGCGCCACGGGCGTGCGATGGGCTGCCGCGTGCGCCGAGGCGCTCGGTGTCGGCCTGGTCGTGCACGCGGGCCCGAAGAACGACCCCACGCACGCCCATGTCGCGGCGCTGCTCGCCGAGCACCCCGATCTCACCGTCCACATCGAGCACTCCGAGTGCACCCCCGGCCGCTGGGAAGGCGGCTTGGCGGTCATCTCCCGGGCCCGTGCCCTGGCCGTGCCGCCACTCGCGGGCCGCGATCTTCGTGATGTCGTCGTCGTAGGCGGCTCGCCCGCCGCGGTCGCCTGCCGCTTCGGCGTGGTCACAGCCGTCCTCGACGCGGTGGGCGGCGAGGGCGTCCTGCAACGGGCGACGGCCTTCTGCCGTGCGCGGGGAGCCACCCGCCTGCGCGTGCTGACGCGTCCGTACCTCGATGCCGGCGAGGCGCTCGACGCCGCGGCGGATCTCGTCCACGCCGCCTGTCCCGACGTCATCGTCGAGCTGGTGCGCGAGATCAGGTCGGTCCAGGAGGAGACGCGACTGTTCCCGAGCGACCTGCTCGTGGTGTCCGGTCGCGAGCGCGGTGCCGCGGAAGGCCTTCAGCCCGCCGCGAGGGCGGCGTTGCACCACGCGCCGTGTCCAGTGCTGTTCAGCTGCTCGTGATGGGGGAGTGACCTCGTGACCGTCGGAAGAATCGTCATGTACGTCTTCGCCGCGATGCTGGCCGGGGTGACGATCGGCATGCTGGAGAGCCTGCCGCCGGACACGCCCGCACACCAGGACGTGGCGCAGCCGCAGGTTCCGGTCGTGGCCACGAGCATCTCGGTGCGGCCGGCACCTTCGTCGTCCGCGCCTTCCTCTTCGGCGCCGCCCTCACAGCCGTCGTCGTCCACCACGACACCACTCGCGATGACCGGCAGGGACGTGGTTCGCCCTGGACCTGAACTCCCACCGGGAGTCGCGGTGCGCGACCAGGGCGAAGGGTGGTGGCGCACCGTGCCGGGCACGACCGCGCAGGTCGGCACCGGACGGGTGCGCACCTACTCCGTCGAGGTCGAACAGGGTGTCGTGGTGCCGCAGGCCCAGCTCCCGTTCGCCAAGGCCGTGGACGCGGCCCTCGCCGACCCGCGGGGCTGGACCGCGTCGGGCGACGTCGCCTTCCGCCGCGTCGACGTCGCCGAGCCGGACGTGCGAATCCGGCTCACCGCGAAGGAGACCGCCCGGGCCATCTGCGGGTTCGACCTCCCCTACGACACTTCCTGCTACATCAACGGTGTGGTGTACGTGAGCGCGCCGCGGTGGTTCCGGGGCGCCCAGTCGTTCGCGGGTGACCTGGAGGGGTACCGGAAGTACCTCGTCAACCACGAGATCGGGCACTTTCTCGGCCACGGACACGAGCCGTGCCCCGCGGACGGTGCCCCCGCACCCGTGATGATGCAGCAGACGTTCTCGGTGTCGAACGACGCGCTCGCCGAGATCACCGCCACCGCACCCCAGGGGCTGGCGGTGGCCCGGGACGGGAAGACCTGCGTGGCGAACCCGTGGCCCAACCCGGGGGTGACCAGGTGAAGATCGCGATGGTCTCGTTGCAGGCGAACCCGCTGACCGCGCTGCGCGACCGGGACGTGACCGGACAGCGCCTGCACGTCGCCAAGCTCTCCGAAGCGTTGCACCGGCAGGGACACGACCTGACGATCTACACCCGCCGCGCGGACGCACGCCTGCCGGAGCGAATGCGGATCGACAGCGGGTTCGAGGTGGTGCACGTGCCCGGCGGACCCGCTCGGCAGCTCGACCAGGACGACGTGATCCCGCACGTGGGCGAGTTCGCGCGGTCGCTTCAGGAGCACTGGGCCGGCGACGTGCCGGACCTCGTCCACGCGCACCACTGGACCTCCGGCTTCGCGGCGGTGGTCAGCGCGCGCCACAGCGGGATTCCTGTCGTGCAGAGCTACCACTCGCTCCGGGGAGGTGATTCCGCCGCACGCGAGCGGGTGGTCGGCCGCGAGGCGACGTGCGTGATCGCCACGTCGGGCCACGAAGCCGACGAGCTGGCCGGGCTGGGGGTGCGCCGGTCCAAGATCTCGACCGTTCCCTGGGGCGTGGACCTGCGGACGTTCATGCCGAACGGCCCCACCGCGCCGCGCAAAGGAATGTCACGCATCCTCACGGTGGGCGGCCTCGCCCCGCACGACGGTGTCGACGACCTGATCGGTGCCCTCGCCGCGGTGGGCTGGACCGAGCTGGTGGTCGCCGGTGGTCCGAGCCGCTCGCGGCCGGCACCGGACGCGAACCTCCGGCGGCTGCGGGAGCTGGCGGACCGGCTCGGTGTGGCGCACCGCGTCACGTTCCTCGGACGTGTGCCGCACGCGGAAATACCCCCTCTCCTGCGTTCCGCGGACGTGGTGGTGTGCCCGCAGTGGCACGAACCGTTCGGAATCGTGCCGATCGAGGCCATGGCGTGCGGGGTTCCGGTGGTGGCGACGGCGGTGGGCGGCCTGGCCGAGACCGTGGTGCACGGCGTGACCGGCGTGCACGTCCCGCCTCGGGAGCCTGCCGCGCTGGCGAGGGCGCTGCGCACACTTCTGGCGAACGACGTCCGGCGCCAGGAGATGAGCTTCGCCGCCGAGGACCGTGCGCGCGTTCGCTATGACTGGCAACGGATAGCGCTCGAAATGAGCCGTGCGTACCAGCGCGCGGGTGCACCGGCCGCCGCCGGGAAGGAAGTGATCGCCGCAGCGCGGTGACGGGCTACGCACCGCCGTCGCCGTCACGCAGGGAACGGATCATGCTCCGCAGGATCCGCAGCGCGGCTGCCTGGTCGGCCTCGGTCAGGCCGGCCAGCATTCTGACCTCGACGGACCGGACCGCCGCGGTCGCCTTCTCGAGGCTGCGGCGTCCGCGAGGCGTGAGCCGCGTGGGGAGGACCTTCCCGACGGGTGCCTCGGCGGGCCTGGTCACGTGGCCCTCGCGCTCCAGGTTCTGCAGCAGCACGTTCATCGACTGCCGTGTCACGAACGCGCCCCGCGCGAGCTCGGAGTTCGACAGGCCAGGTCGCTGGGCCAGCAGTTCGAGGCAGGCGTAGTGCGTCACGGTCATCCCGAGCGGCCGCAGCACCTCCTCCATGGCCGCGCGGAGCACGCTCGACGCCTCTTTCAGCAGGTAGCCGAGCGACGTCTCCAGGTCGACGCCGGTGCCGTCTTGACTCATGTCAGTATTCTGACATAGGTTGCTGCGTGTCAGAATACTGACACGCAAAGAAGGAGCATCATGCCTGCCAACGGCCCCGACTTCCTCTCGTTCCAAGCGCGTGACCTCGACGCCTCACAGGCGTTCTACGAGCAGTACCTCGGTCTCGTCCGCTCGCAGACCGGACCTCCGCACGCCGTCGTCTTCGAGACGAAGCCCATCGCGTTCGCGCTCCGCGAGGTCGTTCCCGGCACCGACCTCGCCTCCGTCGCCCAGCCCGGCATCGGCGCCGCGATCTGGTTCCACGCCACAGATGTCCAGGCGATTCACGACGCCCTCGCCGCCGACGGTCACACCATCGTCTCCGCGCCGGTCGACGGCCCCTTCGGCCGGACGTTCACCTTCGCCGACCCCGACGGCTACCAGGTCACCCTCCACGACCGCGCCTGATGACCAGTGGCGCGACCCGGAACGTCGGCGAGGTGATCCGCGGTCAGCAGGGCGCCTCGCGGCGCCGGCGTCGCGCAGGACCTGTATGCGCGAGCGCCCCGTGCGGCTCCGGGTCGTTCGCGCCGTCCAGAACGGCTCTTTCCACGAGCCGACGTCACGGGGCACCGCGACGAAGTGCTCGCCGCTGTCGTCCGGTTCGCCGTCGCCGGTGGGAGATAGTTGTGCCGGGCGGCGGAGGTTCGCGCCGACCGCGCTGTAGAACCTGTGCTGAGCGCGCCTGCCGGATGAGCGGGTGGTCCTGCAGCGTCTCGTAGCTCCATTCCAGGAGTAGCGCACGCCGTCCTCGTCGAACCCGGCCTCGGTGATCCGCACACCCATGACGAACCTCGCGCAGGCGAACCTGCCCACCAGCAGCAGATCCCTCCCCACGAGGTCGTCCTCCCGCGAGTAGTGGGCGCGCAACAGGCGGCCGGATGTCCCGGCGGGTCGGTGCCCAGGGAGAACCGGTGGTGGTCGAAGTGCCAGGTGGATGCGCGGATCTCGGACACGTCGTAGTTGACCACCCTGTCCCGAAGGCGGGACACGGCTTCGGGTACGGATACCCGCCAGTTCCCGATCGATGCCCTCAGCGCTCCCGGTGCAGCACCAGGTGTTCGTGGTAGAGGATCTCGTCGCGGACGTCACCCGTCGCGGTGAAGCCGAGGTCGTCGAGGTAGTCGATGTGGTCGCCGTCGACGGTGTACCGGCCGGTGTAGGCGCGTTTGCGGCCATCGCGTTCTTCCTCGTAGCGACCGTTGGGCAGGAGCTCCTGGCGGATGCGGCCGTCCGCGGTGACCCACATGCCGATGTGGGGGTGTGGTGCGGTGCTGGACATGGTCTTCACCTTTCGTGGTTCTTCGGGGTGCTCAGGACGGCTGCGCGGCCTTGAGGATCCGGTCGCGTGAGGCGCGAACCTCCTGCCCGAGCGCGGGCACGTCGACGTCCAGGACGGCGCCGTCCCACTTGCGGACCTGGCCCGCGATGAACACCGCGCGGATGTTGCGGGGGTCGGAGCCGAGGACGAGCGTGCCGATCGGGTCGTTGAGCGGCATGTTGTTGAGGTCCTCGGCGTGCACGAGCAGCAGGTCCGCCTGCTTGCCGGGCGTGACGGAGCCGGTGACGTCGCCGAGGCCGATGCTCCTGGCACCCTGCAGGGTGGCGAAGTCGAGCACGTCGTGGACGCCGATCCGGGTGGGCGTGGCGGTGGTGCCGTAGGCGGCGTTCACGGCGCGCATCCGCTGGATGGCGTGCAGGGCGCGCATCTGCGTGAACATGTCGCTGGCCAGGGCGACTTCGACGTCGATGCTCAGGCCGGGACGGATGCCGGCGGCGAGTGCCTCGTCGATGGCGGGCACGGCCGTCTCCAGCCCGATCTGCGCTTCGGAGGTGGGCGCCAGGGAGACCGCGGTGCCGGTGTCGGCCATGGCCTGCCAGGCCGCGCCCGTGAGGCCGGTGCAGTGGATCAGCGAGACGTCCGGACCGAGGATGCCTTCCTCCGCCCAGCGCAGGACGGCGGCCGAGGACGAGGTGCCGAACACGGCGTCGACGCTGACGCCGATGCCGAGGTCGCGCGCGAGCCGGGCGAGGCGAGGACCGTAGGCGAGGTCGGGCCCGGCGATCTCGTCGGTGGCCAGCGTGGCGAGGCGCAGGGTGACCAGGCCGCCGCGTGCGGAGAAGCAGGTGTCCTTCAACCGCGCGAGGTCGGCCGGCCACTGGCCTTCCCAGTCGCCGAAGTGCGGGCGCATCGAGGCGTGCACGCCGCGGATGCCGGTGTCGATCAGGGCCTGGACGGCGGCGTCGGAGTGGCCGGGCGTGCGGGAGTTGTGGGAGAAGTCGAGCATCGTGGTGATGCCGCTGTCGATCGCGGTCAGCGCGGCCAGCTTCGTCCCGACGTACATGTCGTCGGGCTGGTAGGCCGGGGCGATGCCGGCCAGCGTGGACATCACGTACTCGCCGAGGTCGTTGACGTCGGGCATGACCCGGCGCAGTTGCGCCTCCCAGGCGTGACGGTGGGTGTCGACGAAGCCGGGAGCGACGATCGAGCCGGTGGCGTCGACGACGATGGCGTCGCCGACGGGCAGTTCGGCGGCGACGGCGGCGATCGTGTCGCCCTCGATGAGCACGTCACCTCGGGGCAGGACGCCCAGTTCGGGGTCCATGGTGACGACGGTGCCGCCGGTGAGCAGGACGCGGCGTCGCGGGTCCGAGCCGTGCCGGCGCAGCAGTTCGAGCGTGGTGGTCATGGTCGTTCCTGCTTTCTGGTGCTCAGCGGGTGAGGTGGTGCCACTTGGTCATGCGGTCGCGCAGGTCCACAGTGGACGCGTTGGCGGAGAACGTTCCGTCGCCGCGGTGGTGGAACTCGCCGGCTCCTCGCCTGGCGGCGTCGAACCACGGCCGTTCGCCCCGGAGGATCCACAGGTTGTAGTCGTCGACGAGCCGGTCGTCGGCCACGGTGCACTCGATGTTGGCGAAGCACTCCTCGACCAGCGGCGCCCGCACCACGGCGCCGGGGGTCGGGGTGAAGCCGAATCGCCGCCACTTGTCGGTCTCGCGGCCGGAGGTGTTGCCGACACCGACGACGCGCTCGGCGAGGTCGACGGACGGGATGGCGATGACGCACTCGCCGGTGGCGCGCAAGGCCTCGTAGCTGTGGTCCCAAGGGCCGACGATGAGACCGATTAGCGCACCGTGTGCGATCGGCATGTTGAAGCCGTTCGTCATCAGGTTGGCGCGACGTCCGTCGAAAGTGGACACCATGACGACGGGGCCCGGCTCGATCAGCCGGTGCACGTCGCACATCGGGTACTCGGTGAAGCTCTGGTGCTGGAGTTCGGTCGTGGTCATCGTCGGAACCCTTCTGCGGGAGGCGGACGGCTAGATGGCCTGTGCCGTCGGGAGGATCGTGATCTCGGTGAGGTTCACGTGGCGTGGCACGGCGGCCATGAACGCCACGGTCTCGGCGATGTCGGCGGACTGCAGCACGTCGATCTGGTCGATGAGGTCGGCCATGAGCTTGCTGGCGTCGGGATCGGTGACGTGGTCGGGCAGCTCGGTGTCGACCATGCCGGGCTCGATGGTCGCCACGCGGATGTTCTTGCGGCCGAGCTCGACGCGCAGCAACCGGGTGAGGTGGCTGATGTAGGCCTTGGTGCCGGAGTAGACCGAGAACTTCTCCAGGATCCGGGTGGCCGCGATCGAGGACGTGGTGATCAGGTCGGCGGGTTCGCCCGCCTCGGCGGCCGCGGTCAGGTGCGGCAGGAAGGCACCGATGACGTTCATGACGCCGGTGACGTTCAGGTCGATCTGGCGCTGCCAGTCGTCCTGGCACAGGTCGGAGATCGGCGAGATCAGCTGCACTCCGGCGTTGTTGAAGACGAGGTCGGCCGTGCCGAGCCGGTCGGCGACCTGCCGTGCCGCGGCCTGGACCGCTTCCCGGTCGGTGACGTCGACGGGGACGGCGATCGCGGTGCCGCCGGTGCGGGTGATCGACTCGGCCAGCGCGTCGAGGTTGTCCTTGCGGCGGGCGAGCACGGCGACCTTCGCGCCGAGTTCGGCCAGGCGCGTGGCGGTGGCGGCGCCGATACCGCTGGAGGCACCGGAGACCACGGCCACGCGGCCGGCCAGCGGGGTGCCGTTGAGCAGAGCGGACATGACTGAGTTCCCCTTCCGGGAAGGTGTGCGATGAACGGGGGTGGCCGGTCAGGCCGGGACGACGTCCTCGTGCGCGGTGGCGGCGGACTTGTCCCGCCACGGCGCCAGGTCCTGCTCGATCCGCGCGAGCTTGACCTGCAGCCGGTCGAGGGTGTCCGGGCCCAGGTAGAGGTGCGTCGGCAGGCTGCCGCCGCTCGTGACCTCGTGGATCAGTGCGGCGCCCTTGACCGGGTCGCCGAGCTGGGTGTGGTTGGCCGTGCCGACCCAGTCGAGGGTCACGTGCGCGGGAGTGCTGTCGTAGTCGGCGATCCGCTCGGCCGCGAGCGACAGTGAGCTGGCGTCGAGGAAGTCGGTGCGCAGCACACCCGGCTCGACCACCATGGACTGGATGCCGAACGGCGCCATCTCGGCGGACAGGGCCTCGCTGATCCCGGCCACGGCGAACTTCGAGGCGCTGTACAGGCTCACGCCCGGTTCGCCCTCGAAACCCGATCGGGATCCGATGTGGACGAGCTTGCCGGATCCCTGGCGGCGCATGATCGGCAGCACCGCGCGGGTCATGTTGATCAGGCCGAAGACGTTGAGGTCGAACAGGGAGCGCGCCTCGGCGTCGGTGATCTCCTCCAGCGCGCCGAGCAGACCGCGGCCCGCGTTGTTGACCAGCACGTCGATCCCGCCGAAGCGGTCGGTGGCGGCCTGCACCGCGCTGGGGATGGCCTGCACTTCGGTGACGTGGCGGGACGAGATCACCCGGCTCGATCCGCGACTGCGGGAGCTGGTGATCGTCGCCGACCACGGCGACTTCTGGCACGTCTCGTTCGAGCTGGGGGAGGAGTACCACGATGCCATCTCGAACGATCTGGAGACTTTCGCGTTCCCGGACGAGATGGGGTACTTCGACGACGACGTAGCCGCGGCCGACGTGCCACAGCGGATAGTCCGGTTGTTCTCGTGAGGTCGGTTCTGCCCTCGACAGCTGACCGCTTGTGACCCAGACCACTGGAGCCGCTGCGAAGTAGCGGACGAACCGTGTCCTCTTCACCGGTGAAGGTAACGCCTGCTCGCGGCACCAGGCCGTTGCCATCGAAGGAAAAGCGGACATGTCTGTACTCAGCGCGTTGGGTTCGATCAACTGGATCGCCGTCCTGCTGGCCGTCGTCGCGTACTCCGCGCTGGGCGGAGTCTGGTTCGCGGTCCTGTTCGCCAAGCCGTACGCCGCTTCTCTCGGCAGGGAGAGCCTTCCCCAACCGGCCCAGCCGGCGTTGTTCTTCGGCGGACCGGCCGTCGCCACGCTGTTCGTCGTGATCACCACCGCAACACTGATGGCCGCGCTGAACATCGACGCCGCCGCCGACGCGGTGGTGTTCGCGCTCGTCGTCGGTGTCGGCTACCTGGCCGCGAACACCGTCATCATCGCGATCAACCCGAACATGCCGCGGCCGTTGTTCTACGGACTGATCTCCGGCGCGTACCACCTCGTCGGCATCGTCGTGACCGCGCTGATCGTGGTGGCGTTCTGATGAGGACGCGCATGCTCGGCCGCACCGGCATCGAGGTGAGCACGTACTGCCTGGGCACGATGATGTTCGGCCAGGTGGGAAACCCCGATCACGACGACTGCGTGCGGATCATCCACCGCGCACTGGACGCCGGGATCAACTTCGTCGACACCGCCGACGTGTACTCCTACGGCGAGACCGAGGAGATCGTCGGCAAGGCGCTGCGCGGCAGGCGCGACGACGTGGTGCTCGCGACGAAGGTCAACGGCGTGATGGGCGAGGGCCGCAACAGGTCCGGCAGCTCGCGGCGCTGGATCATCGCCGAGGTGGAGCACTCGCTGCGCCGCCTGCGCACCGACTACGTGGACCTCTACCAGGTGCACCACCCGGATCCGCGCACGGACGTCGAGGAGACCCTGTCGGCGCTCACCGATCTGGTCAGGACAGGCAAGGTCCGCAGCATCGGCAGTTCGAACCTGCCCGCGGCGGAGATAGCCGAGGCGCACTGGGCATCGGAACGCCTTGGGCTGCAACGGTTCCGCACCGAGCAGCCGCACTACTCGATCCTGAACCGGGGCATCGAGCGCGACGTGCTGCCGGTGTGCGAGCGGTACGGCATGGGCACGCTGGTCTGGAGCCCGCTGGCGGGAGGACTGCTCACCGGCCGGCATCGCAAGGGCCGCCCGTCGGACGGTCACCCCGCCCGCATGCGCTGGCTGCCGCGACACATGACCGACGACCACAAGCTCGACGCCGTGGAACAGCTGATCCAGGTGGCCGAGCAGGCGGGAATGTCGTTGACGCACATGGCGATGGCGTTCACGGTCACGCATCCCGGTGTCACGTCGGCGATCATCGGACCGCGCACCGCGGCGCAGCTCGACGACCTGATCGCCGGGGCGGGCGTCGTGCTGGGCGACGACGTGCTCGACCGGATCGACGAGATCGTGCCGCCCGGCACCGACGTCGGCGCACTCGACATCGCGTACGTTCCACCGGCCGTGGCGAACCCGGCCCTGCGGCGCCGCCCGTCCGACGAGCGCGCCGCCGTCTGATCGCCGTGTCCTGCGTGCTGACCCGACGCGCCCTCGAACAGGCAGGCGAGGGCGCGATCGGCGATCAGCAGCGACGCGGTGAACCGATACCGGCGATCGTTCCGCTGGTGAGAACGGCCACCCACCAGTCCTGGGGTGGAACGCTTCGCGGCTTGCCCGCGTGACGAGCCACGACGTTCAGCGCACCGCCACTGGCGCACTCCCACGGCTCATCGGTTCTGTCTCGTCTGAGGCCGGTGTGCACGCTCGGCGGCATGAGCTGACATCCAGCTGTAGAGGTGTCGCGGATGCAGTGCACGAGTCGTATGCGGTCACTACAGGGCTTCAGGCGCATGTAGTCGCTGCCACAGGTCGCTGGCGTGGGTAGTCAGCGAGAGCATCGAAGATTCGCACGGCCATGCGCCAGCTGTCGATCGACTGCGCATCGCGGCCAATGTGGTGCGAGTACGGCAGAGCTGCGTCTGGCGATCGTGCCCAGCCGCTCCAGGCGTTTCGGGTGTTCCCCAGTCGCGTCGCAGCCACGACTCGGCGTACCACCCGTTCAGCCGAGCTCGCTTTCACGTGCCGGAACGACAGTCCTTGTGGGGTTGGTCGACGGATGGGTGAAGGAGACATGGGGGACTACGTCTACTTGCTCGGGAGTTCGCTGCTCTGCGTGGTCTCCCTGTCAATGCTTGTGCGGCGGCGGGACCTGGTCCGACTGACGCTGTTGTACGGGGCCATCGGCGGGGCGACACAGGTCGTAACGTCGTTCTTGTACGTCAGGGACTACTGGGCACCCCCGACCGTTCTGGGAACATCGGTGTCACTGGAGGACTTCCTGTTCGGTTTCGGTGTTACGGCGTTTCCGTTTCTCGCGTACCCGGTGGTGGCCCGCAAGCGGTTTGCCCGATCGGCCCATCGCAATCGGCTGGGCGTCTACATGCTGTTCGCGCTGGTGGCGGCAGTGGGGTTGTTCGGCGGGACGCTTCTGCTCGGTATGAACTCGCTGCTCGTCTCGTTGGTGCTGCTTACCACGTTCACGTTGTGCATATGCGTGATGCGGCCGGATCTGGTGTACGGCTCGCTGTTCGCGATCGGGTTCGTCACAACATGTCTGGTGGTCGTGTACGCCCTGATGTTCAACATTGTGTCGCCTGGTTGGTGGGACGCTCACTGGCTTTTGGCCGGTTCCAAGTGGGATCACCGTCTGTTCGGCGACGTTCCACTCCTCGAGGTGCTTTGCTACGTCACCTGGTCGGGGTTCGCAGCAACGGGCCACCCGTTCATCGTCGGAGATGTGTTCAGCCCGGTAACGAGCTGAGGTAGTCCTGCAGTTCGCTGTGCCGGAACTGGTAGGTCGTGCCGACCTGGCGGAGGATTTGACGCTCGTACGCATCGGCCAGGACGGCCATCGGTCTGCGCGGCAGGCGCCCGGCGAAAACGAGAGGTGCCGTCACCAATCGGAACGCCACGACTTGAGACGCACTTACGGCACCGGCCACACCCGCGGCGACCGCGCTCGCGGCACCGATGAGGATGCCGCGCTCGGCGCCCAGAGCAACTGCGGCGCCGACGCCGATACCCAGCCCGCTGAACAGCCCCGCCACGATGCTGAACACGGCACCGCCACGCCGGTCGCCCTGGTACGAGGTCAACGCGTTCACCTCGTCCTGAGGGTGAGGCGCCGGCCTGGTCCACGCGACGGTGATCGTGAAGCCGACACCCCCGACGATTGCGATCGCCGTCTGCACCAAGGCGTTCGAGAGCGGCATCGTGGCGATTCCGGTCATCCCGCCGGTCATGACACCTGCCGCGAGGTCTCCTCTGGAGGGGCGGCGCACTCTGCTGACCAGTGGTCCGTCGTGTAGCGCGACAAGTCCGACGAGGGCGCCGCTCGTCACGCCGAACAGCACCCCGAAGAGAACACCGAATCCGGCGCTGACACCTACGCCACCGTCGAGTCCCGAGGCGAGCAACCGGACAAGGACGACACCGCCTCCGAACATCAGCCCGAGCCCAACCGCCACCGCGAGCCTGGGCAGCATCCCGCGCAGCGACACCAACCGCTTCGCCCCTCGGACAACTATCACCGCGCTGGTCGTGGCGGCGCAGACGAACCAAGCGGTGCCGAACACCACGCCGAACGGAGTGCTCTGGGTGAACACCCCGATCAACAGCCCGAGCAAGCCGAACAGGAAGGACGCAGCCACGGGCGGGAGCCACGGCAGCGTCCAGTACCGGATGCGCCACCAGGCCAAGTCCTGGAGCTGCCGCTGGCTCATCTTCTTGGCAATCCAGACCAGAAAGCGTTGCGCCGCCTCTCGCGCAGCCGGATCCGGGTAGGCGGCGGGCAACGCGGCGCTGATCAGGTGCCTGATCACCCGGTCCGGCGTGGCGAACTCGACCGGGTCGAAGAGGACAGCTGGGTCGTTGTGTTCGGCGTAGACCTTCTTGACCAGAGATAGCGCCAGCGGTGTGCCCAGTGCGACGGCCACCGCACTGGTCGGCTCCGCCGAAAGTCTGTCGATGAAGCGCCGCCATACATCCCGCCGTCTACCGGTAAGACCGTTGAGAAGGTAGTCGGCGGCGGCTTTGGTTCCGACAGGCCTGAGGTCGATGACGGCCGTGTGGGCCAGAGCGCCGCGTGCGACGGCGAGCCCGTACTCGGTGATGCGGCTGGCGAGGACGATGCGCTGCCCGGTCTCCTCGTCGATCCGGCGCAATGCGAGCGTTCGCAGCGGTTGCGGTATCTCGTCGAACCCGTCGAGGAAAAGGCTGATCCGTCCGGCATCAAGCAGACTCCGCACGGCGTGGTGCCCGTAGCTGGACGCTTTCAGATAGGTGTGGTCACGCAGGATCGCGACTTCTGCCCAGGCGAGGAGGGACTGCGCGCGCGGATCCCACTCGGCGACCGGCAGCAGGACAGGAACCGGCACCGCCATGCGGTCCGCCTCCGCGACCTCGGACCGGTAGTCGAGCACGGCGAGCAGCAACAGGATGAGCGTGCCGGTTT